>JAIRTS010000162.1 GCA_031254795.1 Treponema sp. | reverse complement strand
TAATGCTGAAATTACCGGCGGTGGTTTTATAAACATAAATGGAATGTGTAAGACCGCGTATATTGCGTGTAACACACCCGGAGCTTATGGCACTTTTGGTACATTTGATTGTGAAAATTTTATTACGGAGGCTTTACGACCTTTCGGGATTCCGTTATAAATGGGCAGTACCGCCATCCATAGCGGCACAAAATGGTTGAAAAACAACCTAAAAGGCAAGTAAAATCAAATTCAGTAATATATAGTCCATTATATTAGTAACGGACGGGAAGATGAAGAACATGTACGAATAGAACAAGTTGATTCAAATTGTGGTTGACGAAATTGATGAAATAATAAGGCGGCATGACGATGAAGCTTTAACTTTACAATCACTTTCGAAAAAACTCGGTTATTCCGAATTTCATTTTAGGATTAGGAGAAATTGGTATGGTTAAATCAACGGAAGACGTAAAGGTCTATTTTATCACAATGCCGGCGCATAAGTTTTTACACGTCAAAAACTATGAAAGCAGCGGCTATTGGAACTTTTGGGAAAAACAGGACAAAATCCCGGGTCAGGATTGTGATAGTATTTGTGGATTGCTGGACAGTATAAAAGGAAAACTGGACGGTAAAGATGACGTAATCGGTAAATACAGCGGGCAAATAATGGCTCATATTTATGAACCCGATGGAAGAGTCGCGGAAGCATACGGCGTGCGTCTTCCGACCGCTTACAATGGAGCGGCGCCGGAGAATATGTTGCTCATTAATATTCCTGAAATGGAATATATCGTTTTTGAGCATGGGCCGTTTAATTATGAGGAGGAAAGCGACACCGTTGGGGAGAAATTACAAACGGCTATAGACTCTTTTGATTTTTCAAAATCAGACTATAAACCGGATAACTCTGCCGGCAGAATTTCGTATTTCTACTTTGTTCCAGAAAGTTTTGAAAAACGGATTCAACCTGTAATTAAAAAATAGCAAAGCACGCCTGCCATCCGTGGCGGGCGCTCCGCAGTGGGTTTTACTGCGCATAACAGGGCTATTTACGTTTCGAAGCATAAAGTCCCCGCAGGCTACGTTTTGCCTAGGTCATTCCGCGCCAAAACTCCACCCACAGCTTGTCTGCCCTGCAAACACTACACATTTTCTTATCCTGGTCGCCAAACCACCGCAAAACAGCCGGAATGTTGGGCGAACTGATATCCTGAATGACCGCCTTCGCGTTCACCGCAGCCGATGCATAGCCTCGTTTCGTTTCTTTCGCCCCCACCAGTAGTTCGCCAGCCATAACATGCGTCCTCAGCCATTGATGATGGCATTGACAAGGCGTCTGCGTCCCGGTATCCTTTGGGGAGGACGGCAGTTTGACTAATACCGAGATAATAAACGAACAAGTCTCACGGCGCATCCTCATCCTTGACGGAGCGATGGGTTCCCTCATTCAATCGCTTGGACTGACCGAAGCGGATTTTCGGGGGGAGCGGTTCGCTTCCCATGCGACCGATCTCAAAGGATGCAACGACCTTCTGTGCCTCTCCAAGCCTGATGTTGTCGCCGCGATCCATGAGCAATACTTGCAGGCGGGCGCGGACATCACCAAGACGTGCAGTTTTTCGGCGAACGCCCTGTCCCTTGCGGATTACGGCGTGGCGGAGCTTGCCTATGAAATAAACCGGGCGGCCGCTTCGATTGCCAGAAAAACAGCGGACAGACGCGCCTCCGTAGAAAAGCCTCGCTTTGTCGCGGGAAGCATGGGGCCGACTTCGAAAAGCGCGGCCATTTCGCCCGATGTCAGCGATCCTGCGGCGCGTTCTGTAACATGGGACGCGCTCGAAGCCGCCTATTACGATCAGGCTCGCGGGCTGCTGGACGGCGGCGTGGACATGTTGCTTGTTGAGACGGTATTTGACGCGCTGAACGCCAAAGCCGCGCTTGCGGCGATCATGCGCCTGCGGGAAGATCGCCGCGTTGACATACCGGTTATGGTGTCGGCGACTATTTCCGGTCCTTCGGGCAGAATACTTTCGGGTCAGACCATAGCCGCTTTTTGCGTGTCCATCGCCCACGCCGAACCGTGGTCGATAGGGCTTAACTGTTCCTTCGGCGCGGACGCGTTGCTGCCCTATATCAGGCAAATCGCCGCCTCCGCGCCCTGCCTTGTGAGCGTTCACCCCAACGCCGGCCTCCCGAACTTTTCGGGAGGCTACGACGACACGCCGGAAATCATGGCGGACGCTCTTGACGCCTATATGAGGGAAGGGCTGCTCAACATCGTCGGCGGTTGCTGCGGTTCCACGCCCTCCCACATCGCCGCCATCGCCGAAAAAGCGAAAGCCCACGCGCCACGCGTTGTTCCCAAACCCAAGCCGTGTACGGCGCTGTCCGGGCTTGAGGCGCTGCGACTGGAATCCATTGAGCCATTGCGGGGAGAATACGCCATCGTCCCCATTGGCGAGCGTACAAATGTCGCGGGCAGCCGTAAATTCCTCCGCTTGATAAAAGAGGCGAACTTTGCGGAAGCCGCGAATATCGCCAGCGAGTCCATAGCCGCGGGCGCGCGGATCATTGACGTGTGCATGGACGACGCTCTGCTCGACGCAAAAGCCGCCATGAGGGAATTTCTGAATCTCGCGCTTTCCGATCCACGCATAGCCGCGGCGCCCGTGATGATTGACAGTTCCAACTGGGAGGTCATTGAAGAAGGTCTCAAGCGCGTTCAGGGAAAGGCGTTGGTCAATTCCATAAGCCTTAAAGAAGGCGCCGGGGCATTTCTCCGCAAGGCGCGCCTTGCGCGGCGTTATGGCGCCGCAGTTGTGGTGATGCTGTTCGATGAAAACGGGCAGGCGGCTGAGTACGAACGGAAGACGGCTGTCGCGGAACGCTCGTACGCGCTTCTCACCCAAGACGGGTTCCCTGCCGAGGACATTGTTTTTGATCCAAATGTGCTTTCCATTGCGACCGGCATTCCTGAGCATGACACCTATGCGCGTGACTTTATCCGCGCCTGCGCGTGGATAAAGTCTCATTGTCCGGGCGTACAAATATCGGGCGGGATTTCAAATCTTAGCTTCAGTTTCCGTGGCAACGACGCGGTGCGCGACGCCTTGCACGCCGTGTTCCTGCGTCATGCCTCCGAAGCGGGGCTTACTATGGCAATCGTAAATCCGGCTTCGCTTGTGACCTGCGCCGGACTTGACCCTGACTTGCGAACCGCCGCCGAAGATGTCATTCTCTGCCGCGCTCCTGCGGCAGGCGCCCCGGCGGCTTCGGAACGCCTGCTTTCGCTCGCCATCTCACGCGCGGCATCAGGCATGCCGCGCGCGCCGTCATCCTCTGGCGACTCATGGCGGGAAAACGCGCAATCGGAAGAAGAGCGCGTCGTTTACGCGCTGGTTCACGGCATTGACACGCACATTGAAGCCGACACGCTTGCTTTGGCCGGCAAGAAACAGGAAGACGGAATGTCCGGCGAGAAAGCCGCGCTTGAAATCGTGGAAGGACCTCTCATGGACGCCATGGGGAACGTAGGCGTTCTTTTCGGTGAGGGCGGACTTTTTTTGCCGCAGGTCATCCGCAGCGCCCGGGTGATGAAGAAAGCGGTCGCCACGCTGGATCCTTTTTTCGCGCGGAAAACGCAAGACGGGGGCAGCGGCGCCGCCACAAGCGCCGGCGCGTCGGAGTCCCCCTGCAAGCAAGGGAAAAAAACAAAAATCCTCCTCGCGACGGTCAAGGGCGATGTCCACGACATCGGCAAAAACATAGTCGGCCTAGTACTCGCCTGCAATGGCTATGAAATTGTCGACCTGGGAGTCATGGTTCCCTGCGAAACCATAGTGGAAGCGGCCGTCAAGGAACAGGTTGACATTATCGGGCTTTCCGGACTTATCGCCGCCTCTTTGGACGAGATGATAACTGTCGCCAGAGCGATGGAAGCGAGGGGTCTCGCCACGCCGCTTTTCATCGGCGGCGCCGCGGCGAGCCGGGCGTACACCGCCCTCCGCATCGCGGGCGAATATTCCGGTCCTGTTGTGTACTCAAGCGACGCCAGCGCCGCCGCAGCCGCCGCGCGCTCCCTGCTCTCAGAAACCGAACGCCCCGTATTTTTGGAAAAGCTGAAAAAATCGTATGAGCAGGCCATTGAAGAGGAGAAGCGAAAAACAGAGCGGAAACAGAGAACGCTCATTCCGTTGGAAGAAGCCCGAAAAAACCGATTTTCCGCGCCTGCTTGGGTTCCAAAACCCAAGCAGGAAGGCGTTCGCGTCTTTACGGCGTATCCCATAGAGCGCGTCATTCCGTACATCAACTGGAACGCTTTCATTTCCTCGTGGGACATGGCAAAAGGTCCGCGCAAAGAGAAGGAAAACCTGCTTCTTGACGCGAATAGCCTGTTGCGCCGCGTCGCCGAAGAACATATCCTGACGCTCAAAGCCGTTGTCGGCTTCTTTCCGGCGACAGTGGAGAACGAGGATGTGATCCTTTCCGCGCGCACGCCGGCGCGTTTTCATTTTTCCCGCAACCGCGATCGCCAGAAAGCGGGCGCGTCCAATCCCTGTCTGGCTGACTTCATCGTCCTTGATGAAAGGGGAGAAGGCTGGCTCGGTCTTTTCGCGCTTAGCGCGGGTTTTGGCGTCAAGGAGGCGCAGGCGACGTTCGCTTCGCGGCATGACGCCGCCGCTTCGCTCCTCATAGCGAGCCTTGCCAACGCGCTCGCCGAAGCCTTCGCCGAAGAGTTGCACTGTCGTGTCCGCCGGGAATTGTGGGGCTATGCGCCGGACGAACGGCTTGTTCCAGAAGAGGCGATTGCCGGCAAATATCAGGGCATCCGCCCCGCGTTTGGCTATCCCATAGCCCCGAACCTCGCCGACAACCGCACCGCTTTCGCCATTCTCCATGCGGAAGAAGCCATCGGCATAAGGCTGACCTCTTCCGCCATGATGACGCCGGAAGCTTCGGTCTGCGGCATGTACATCGCCCACCCGGGCGCGTACTACTTCAACGC
>JAIRTS010000157.1 GCA_031254795.1 Treponema sp. | reverse complement strand
GCCGCCGCTTTCTCATCGCGTCCCAACCGGGCGGGCGCGTCTTTTGCGCGAGGCGCCACGCGATATGGCGCATATCCGCGCCTATGCCCGCGGGGAGGAGGGGAAGTGTCCTTGGCGACTATCCATATATAAGGGCAAAACAGGGGAAGCTCTAAAAAACACAACGAATCGCAAATCATATACAACATTAGTATATTATCACCGAAACATTTTGTCAATCGAGGCTTTCCCAAAACTTCAGTTTTTGGGAAAGCAACCGTGAAATTCGCGATTTTGCAAGGCTGAAAGCCTGAAAAACCGCGAGAGCCTGTCCCAAAACCGCGCGCGTGGCGCACAGTCAATTAGTTTTGGGACAGGCTCAATCGTCCGCGCGAACGATTGTTAAAAAGTGTTTTTCGAATACATAGCGCGTGTGTTTCTTTGTTATGTCTTATTATGTGGAATCTCGCGTTTTTTTGGCCGGAGCCACGGACGCGCGGCGCGCATGCATCCTCCCTTACGCGCGGCGCGCCTTTTCACTGGCTTTTCAACAATTCCAATTCCCTTTTCCGTACATCCATTTCCATTTGCAAAAATTCTTCCAGCGGGAAAGATTCTTTATGAGGCTCTTCGCTAAAGGTTATTTCCTTGCCTAATGGCGCCAAAATCATTTTGATAAAACTTTCCGCCAGTTTCACTACAGAGTCGTCCATAAAATCTGTTTGCAAGCCTTTATTAAGCCTGCTTTGATAAGCGTTCATCATGTCTCTTTCCTGTTTTATCAGGGCATTTTTCGCCTGGGACGAATTGTCAATTTTAGTTTCTTTCACGTCGAGATTCCCGTCGAGCATCAGTTGTCTAATTTCGCTTATCTCGACAAACGGATTATTCTCCAGCGCTCCCATAAAAGCCGGCTTTATTCCATACGCCACTATTGTGTTTTCCTCGCCGCCGGAATTGTAAAGCCTCACCAATTTTAGGTCTATGCCAAATGTCGCGGTGACATTATTAGTCATCACTCCCAAATATTCCCAGTCGTAAGGAAAAAAGAAATCCGCCCGATGGGACGTGTCAAAAATATTTTTTGTCATATATGTCTGGCGTAATTTTGTCTCAACGAGCCCCACTTTCAATATTTTCTCAAATTGTTGCAAATTAAAACCGGCTCCTTCTATTTGCCTTATCTTGCCTTGCAATTCATCTATTTTTCGCTCCCGCTCTCTTATTTTATCCCTTTGATCCACCGCTCCGACTTTCGCCTCGACAAAATTATTCAGTCCCCACATTACAGGAATCATCAATATGCAGGAACCCAACGCTTGCGCTATGACGGCTATAGGCTTGTCAATTTTTTTGATTGTCAACAATACGGCCAATGTCAGTATGCCGCCAACGCACATAATCATCAATAAGCCGCCAAAAAGCCCTTGAATAGACTTGGCGATAGCATCAAACGCCGTTAAGAAACCCATATAATCCTCCACATTCCTCCGCGTAATAGAGCGCTTTATATTGCAAACGCATTGGACTTGCTCGACAACGCGGCTGGCGGTCGGGCAAGCCCCGCGATTTCGCGGCCAGGGAACCTCTTGCCCGCCGGACGCGAAATCGCGCTTTTCATAAGAAATGTATCCGGAAGCGGAGGCTCCCCGAACATCTCCATTCTTTTTCCTCTACGGAGCGGCTCCAGGCGGAGCGTCTTCGATTCTCACCAGCTCTCCGGCTGACCGCCCGAAAATCTCCTCCTCGTACATGCACTCGGCTTGAGCGGGCGGCGTCGGATACACGCCCGGCATGACCGCGCGGAACCGGAATTCCACGGTTTGCCTGCCCGCTTTGAAGAAGTCCCAGTGGAAGCGGATTTCATCGTCCATGATGAACCTGAGCGGCGGCTCGACCCAATCCCACCACGAGCGTTCGGCGCCGTTTGTTTTCGGAGGCGTGGTCGAGCTGGTGACAAAGGCCGCGTCCACGATTTCCGCGCCTGAAGGCGCCGGAGCGCGGAGCGCGAGGAATGTGCGGTCGCGCGAGGAGGAGACCGTCACCCGCCGGGTGTACGTTTTTCCCGCGATGAGGCGGCCGTCTTTTACAACGGCGCCGTTGTCGTCGAGGGTCTCGGCGAAGACGCCGACGCCTTCATCGCGCATGGCCGCAAGCTCTGCGGGTATGCCGTAGCGGAGGCTCACGCCGTAGTAAAGCGCGCCGGAACCCTGCCGCTCGATCCGCAACGGAAGCGACGTGTCACGCCTCACGTCGCTTACAGGCGGATCCGTGAACAATTTAAGCGCCGCGACAAGCGTTCCGCCATAGGCGGCGAAATCCACCTGCGCGAATGGTTTTGAATCCAGGGTGACTATTCCGCGCATGTTGGCGCCCAGATCGGCTTCGGCGTCCGCTATGCGCCCGAACGCGAGGACAGCCCAAAACGAAGACGCCGTATTTGTCCACACGCCGCGCCGCTGCCGCTCAATGATTGACGTCGCGAGGCGCGTCGTCATGTCATCGTTCGGGTACAGCGAGTAGCAGAGCATGAGCGCGATGGCGTAGCGGTCGACGTCATGCCCCCAGAAATTGCCTTTGCTCTCATACGTGTCGGTTAGATCAACAGAGCGCGTTCCCGGGCGCAGGAAATTTTTGATTTTGCTCGCAATGTCCGCCGCTGTCTTTTTATCGCCCGCTTCAAACGCGGCGAGGCCCGCAAAGCCATAGCCTGACACGCCGAGTTCGTCCCCCCGGTTAAGGTAATCGCTGATGTCATTGTCGAGCTTCTCGCCGTTCATGGCGCGTATCCACAGCCGGTACCCCGCAAGGAAAGGATCGGCCTCGAACAGTGTGTTCGCCGCCATATACGACCGGAGGCTTTTTATGATGGCGCCCGCGTCAATGGCGCCGGGCACGGCATAGCCCTTCTGTTTCGCCAAAAGCGCGATATGCGCCACGCGCAAGGACACCATCGGATTGCCGTGACCGCCGCCGGGCCAATAGGGGTACAGGCCGTCCGGCAGTTTGCATTTCGCAATCGCGGCGAGCTCCGCCTCGACAACCGCCTTGGGGTTTTTGACCGGCGATTCCAACTGAAACGCGCCCAAATGATCGCCAAAGGCGACCAGCGGCAGCAACGCGGCGGTTCGCTGCTCAAGGCAGCCGTAGGGATACGTGAGGAGATACTGCACCGCGTCTTTGAGTTGCGCCAAGCGGGAGGCCGCGAGGGTGACGCCGAGGCTTCCGGTTCCCTCGGGCGCAATCGCCGGCAACACCACCCCCTCCTCAATAAAGGGACGCTCGTCGTTCAGATTTCCGATGGCGCTCACCGTTTCATAGACGACCGGACGATTCACCGCTATTGTTCTGGTGATCCGCTCATTCACCGAGGGGGACGCGAGGGTGAACGTCAACCGCGCCTCGCCCGCTCCCACAGCGGCGACCATAAACCGCGCTTCGGTCGTGGCGCCCGGCGCGATGGACACGGTTTTCTCCGTTTCCCCATCAACGGCGAGTATATCGCCCCACAGCCCTCCCGCCTCGACATTTTCAGTCGCGAGAGTCACAGTCGCGGTTGTCTCAGCCGCCTCAAGGTTGGTCAGAATGAGGGATACGGTTCCGGTGTCGCGCCAGCGCAAGGTTCGGGGCGTCGCTATGACAGCGTTCAGCGGCTGGCTTACCCGCAGGTCTCGCTCGTTCACGCCGAAATTTTCAACGCCGACCGCGACTGCGGTGCAACGGTAGGTCGTAAGGGAATCCGGCAAGGGGAATTTTACCGTGACGGTTCCGTCGGCGCCCGTCGCAAGGTACGGCTCAAACACGGCTGTGGGGCGGAAATCCTTGCGTTCCTCCATTTTGGAACCGTCCTCGCTGTCCCCGCCCTGCAGGTCCGTGAGGGCGTACACAACCGGATCGATAAGGAGGGAGCGGCTGTCCGCGCCCCGTACGCCGAGCGGGAAATTGCGCGGCGCGTAGAAGTACGCGAGCGGATCCGGCACATGGTAGTCGATGAGGTCCACGACGCCCCGGTCAACCGCCATGAAGGTGAGTTCCGCTCCGGCGACCGGTTTGCCGCCAAGCGTCACCGTGACTTTCACTTCCGCCTGATCCTTGGGCCGGTACGCGGGCTTTTGCGGTTCGATTTCCACCTTGTAATGGCGGGTTTCCGCGTCAACGCGGATGCCCGCAACGCCGAAAATCCCCTTGGGCTTGTCAAGATCGGGATCGTAGTAGGTGTTTCGCGGGGGGCCGGATCGCACCGTGTGACTCGAAAGCGCGACGTACACGATAGGCACATAGGACTCGTCTATCGGAATGTCGATCATACGCGCCGAACCGTCCAATTCGATGATCTTTTCCGAGATAACGCCTTCCCGCTCAATAGTCAAAAGGTAGTTTCCTTTGGGCAGCGGGGAGCGAACCAGCAGTTTTGCGGTCTCTCCGACCGCGTATTCCGGTTTGTCGGGCGTCAGCGTGATGGCGTCAATGTCGTCCGAACCCCAGTGAACCCAGCCGCCGCCGCTCACATAAAAGCCCATGCGGGTGACAACCGGCCTGCCCTTCTCATCTTTTGAAGCGAGGCGAATTTCCCATTGTCCGCTTTTCGCGGGCGTGAACGGAAGCACGCCCGCCGTGTTTTTCCCCGGAGAGAAAGTCTTTTCCTCCACAACTTCTTCAACGCGCTCCCAACTCACGTTCACCCGCCCGCCTATTCCGGCTTGCCGCGACTGTTTCCAGTCATACCTGATGAATTGCGCTTTAATAGCGGCGCTTTCGGGCGCGGCGTACGGCGCGGCGGACGCCGTTCCCTGCGGGGCGACCAGCGCCCAGCTCGCGGTCGCGGGCTTTCCGGCCGCCAAAAACCACGCCGAACGCCGGGAGCCGTCAATATCGTCCGCGCTCTTAAGCACGCCCTCGTCAAGCCTCGCCCCGATGTAAAACCGCGCGGGATGAACCATGACGCTCGCGCGGCTTGAAATCTGCTGGCGGGAGGCGTCCTGAACCGAGGCTTCAAGCCGGTAGGAATAAGGGGCGCCTTCAACGCCGTCGTCAGCCGCGACATGGGCGATGTCCGCGCTGCCGTCAGGGCCGAGCGAGCCTTCCCCGCGCCCTACGAAGGAACCGCCGTCAGTGTTGTCAGGGCCGAAACTCCAGTGTTCCCACGGCGCGGGAGGCGCGAACCACGCGCGATCCCGCGTCCAGAAATAGGTGTATGGAGCGCCGGACAAAGCCCCTCCCGCAAGATAATTCGCGGAAAAATGCATGGAGAGGGCGTCGCCCTTGTAACGAAGCGAATCAAACGACGCGAGCGACGCCTCGAATCTGAGAGCCTCGAAATTCGCCGTGGTAAAGGTGAGTGCCTGCGTCGCGTTGGCGCGCGAGTATTTTATAGTGTAAACGCCCGGATCGAGGTCAGCGGGAAGCGTGAACGAGCCATAACTGCCGCCGCTTCGGGTGGTCTCGCCTCTCAGGGAGGCAATCGGCTTCGCGTTGTACATGCCGGTGGAAACCTCAACCGTATACGGGCCAACGTACGGCTGGTATTTCCCCCGCGAGAGCGTACGGTCAACGCCCCGGAACGTGACGGTTTCCCCGGGCTTGTAAAGCCCCCTGTCGGTGAACAAAAAGACGACGGGCCTCTCCCGCTCCGCGTTGAACGGATCAACCGCGGCCTCGACATCGAACCGCCACAAGTTGTGGCTCCCATTTGGGATAAATTCAGCTTCGTCGCCGCCGGCCGCCGCGCCGCCGTTTTCTATCACCTTGACGCCAAACCCTCCGCCCGCGGCGCCTTGCATATCCGTCGAATACGAAGGCTGGGAAAACATGGATACAAAAGCGCCGTCCGGAAAATCGAACGCCGCGAGCCCCTGACTGTCGGTTCTCCCCTCAACCGCCACGGTTCCGCTATTGAGAAGCTGCACGAGCGCGTTGGCGACAGGCTCTCCGGTGGAAAGACGGGTCGCCCATACCAGCGCCGCGTTGTACGCGTACCTCACGGTAATGCCAATGTCCGTGACCTGCACCGAAAGCCACTCGGCGCCGGAGTCGACCCTGCCCGGCCTCCAACTGCTTTTGGTCTGATAACGCCAGTACATGCCCACGGTTCCTTTGCCCGACGCGCCGAGATAAGGGGACAGGTCTTCCATAATAAAATGTTTCTGATTGGGCGGAATGATGGACACGTCAAGAGGAGTCGCGCCGCTGGCATCCACCCTTTCGTAGGGGCTGCTCACCCTCCCAATAATCGCGCTGATGGAGATGGGATTCTGCGTTTCCCACACGTACCGCGCCGGATACGCGGCTTCCAGCATTTTAGGCCCCCTGTCGTAAATGGACACGTAGCTGTTCGCGCCGCCGACAGAAACCACGACGTTTTCATCGCGTCCCAGCGTTCTGCCCAGGACATCCCGCAACCCGCCCGCAATGGCGAGCGTATAGTCCGTTTCGTACCGGAGGGGCAAATCGCTCAGGATGACGGAACTGCCGTACACCGACACGTTTTCAGGGGTCAACGCGGGAAGCCCCTCTATAGAAAAGAATCGCTCCGCGCCCTTTTCTTCCACGCCGTAATTGAAAGAAACGGTGATGGGTATGGAATTGTACTGCCTGACCCTGGGCGACGAGTAAGCGCGGGCGCTTGCGTCTTCAAACTTAAAGGGACGCAGGGTGTGGAAAGAGTAGGAGGCGGGCTCCTTTGAGCCAAGCCAGCCCGGCCGTGAACGCGCCCCCGCTTTCAGGGTGACATTCATAGCCGTATCAACAGGCGGCCTGTCATTCATGGTGATAAGCGCGAACTGGTCGTCAGAAGCGTTGCGGGTGTAATAACCGCGCTCTATCTTTTCAGGGCGCGAAAGCGTAAAAGGAAACGTTTTGCCCGCGCCGCGCACCTCGATCCATCGCGCGATCTCATCCAAATCAACCGCGTGGGAAAACACGGCCGTAATGAACCTCGCGTCCTCAGGCGGCGCGTTGTAGGAGCTTGTCCATACGCCCGCAGGCCCCAGCGACCAACTCAGAACGCCGAGCCGCTCCGTCTCAAAACTGAACGACGTGGCGCCCTCAAGTTTCTTGCCGCCAAGCGATTGTATCTTGTCAGAGACCGTAACGCCGTATGCCTGCTGGGGAAGAACGTCGCCATCCGGCTCAAAGGAGAGCAGTTTCGTTCCATACCACCGGTACACGCCCTTCAAGGGAGGGTCAATCGCGAACAATCCGGCTTCTTCCGTAATTGGGTCGCCGAGTTTTGCAAGCGGAACCACGGGCTGGGAAAACACCGCGTAAATAGAGGGTTTCTTTATCTCCGAAGGAAGCTCCTCCTGGGGGCCGAACGCCGTTATGGTGAACGGCTCGTCGCTTTCCTGCAAGAGGACGCCGCCACTGTCGTCAGCTTCCGCCGCAACCGGCTCGTAATACGCGATGCGGTATGCGGCCAAATCCGCCCTCACCCTGCCCGGCGCGGCGGACACGCTTGAAAATGACGCGATTTCCGCGCCTTCCTGTTGAGGCGCGGCGTTTTTGGCGCACGCGGCGCAGACGAAGAGCGCGGTTCCCAGGGCGACGCTATAGAAAAAACAACGGCGTTTCATACACATGGCTCCTTCATTGGAACGCGCGGGTATACCACTCCGCCCCAGGGCGTCCTTGCTAATACAGGCCGGCGGGGTATGAAGCCGCGCGCTATTGCTAATTTCCTCTCCAGCGAGCTTGTTCCAAAACTTCTGGTTTTGGAGCAAGCTCCAACGACAGATTTTTTCGCGGGAAATCTGAGACCCGGCCATTCAGGGCGAGACAATTCATTTACAGTGTAATGCCGCAGTAGGGAATGGTCAAGGGGGCGCGATGAGACAGCGAAAAAGCGCCTGAAAAAGAGGGATTCGCGACATTATGAACATGAAATCGCCATGCTTCCGCTAAGAAACGAGCGCGAGGCGGGGAAATCGCCGTTTGAGGATATTCCCTTTATAACGGCGGATATAACGACACAGGAAATTGTGGAGTTGTTAAGAGAGAGCGGGGTCGGGGCTTGAAGTCCGCGCGGCGCCGCCTGCTTCCCGCTTGTCTTTTTTACGTTCGGCTCTCAACCGCGCGGCGTTGGCGTAAATTTCTTCTATCGTCATGTCTTCAAATAGATTCTCTTGCCACTTGGCATAGTCAAACGCTTCTTTTTGTATGAGCATTATAAACCGCTCCGCTTCAATTAAGCCTAAACTTTTTATTAAGGCATTCATTCCATCATGTCGTATCACTGTATCCGCTTTCACAATTTATACTCCTAACTTTCTTATAAAATCCAGCGGGTTTATTACTTCTATTTCAGAAATATATTTATTCAACAGCTTCCTATCCGTTGTGATAAAGAATTCACACCCGGCTTCAATTGCGCACGCGATATGCAAAGCGTCTTTTCTTTTTATGTTTCTTGCGGTCAATTCCATTCCTTTGACCAGGATATTCTCTACAGGATCTATATCTACCGCTGATAATGCTTTCCAATGTAAAAATGCGTCTCTTCTATCCTGAAATGGATTAAATGATATTTCATAATCCATCATAAAAGACCATGCAAGTTGAAAAGTGTTTTTTAGTATTTCATTCTGGATAAATATTTTCGACTGGGACTCAAGATGAACATTGAGATTTGTCTGATCGTCATAGGGCCTGTTGAAACAACAATTATCCAGATATATTCTATTCCTCATGATAAAACAGCCTTTCTCTATAAGATATACCATTATGGTTTATCGCGCAATACCCCGCGCGGCGGACTCAGGCGTAATGTGAGGGTGACGCGCCGCGTAGTGTGGGGACGGCGCGCCGCATAGTGTGCGGGTGACACACCGCGTAATGTGCGGGAGACGCGCCGCGTAGGGTGGAGGGTTTCCACCGTATAGGCGGGAACGGGTCCCGCCTGAGGCGGGCGTTTCAGGAAACGGTCAGGTCTTTTTCAAATGTGAAAGTATGCGGGTTTTTGAGATATTTGCCGGAGGATGAGAACTGCGTCACTATCTTCACGCGGTAGGCGCCGGCGGAGAGCGGGGGGATGACGGCGATGATTTCAGAGGGGTTGTTTATCACGAT
>JAIRTS010000129.1 GCA_031254795.1 Treponema sp. | reverse complement strand
CGCAAGAAGGGGAACAAGCCACCGCTCTCCTTGTTCCTTAACTTGTTGACAGTGGAAAACGCAGAGCGTGGCTTCTGCGGAGCGGCTTGCGCCTGGACCGTGCGGTTCAGGTCTCTTCCTTCTTGTAAAGAAAAAGCGTTTCGTTTATAATTCTCCTTATGTTTGATAAACTTACCACAAAAGTCAGCGACGCGCTGCGTTTTATTTCCGGCAAGTCGACTATCACCGAAAAAAATATTGACGATGCGGTTGACGCCATTAAAATGGCGCTCTTGGAAGCGGACGTCAACCTTCGTGTTGTCAGACGGTTTGTAAACGCCACCATAGAAGAAGCGAAAGGTGAAAAAGTCCTCCGTTCCGTGAATCCAGGGCAGCAATTCGTCAAAATAGTACACGACAAGCTCGTGTCATTTCTGGGCGATGACAATCAGGGGCTGAAGCTCAAGGGACCCGACGCCCTCTCCACGATCCTCGTGTTGGGCTTGCAGGGTTCCGGCAAAACGACCAGCTCCGCAAAACTGGCGCTCCGCCTGAAAAAAGACGGACGCAAGCCCCTGCTTGTGGCCTGCGATCTTGTGCGTCCGGCGGCTGTGGAACAGCTTGCCATACTGGGAAGCCGGATCGGAACGCCGGTGTACAAGGTTGATGGCGTGAAAGACAGTCTGCGCGTGTACAAAGAAGCCGTCTCCTGGGCGAAGCAAAACTTCATCGACACGCTGATCATCGACACGGCCGGACGACTCCAGATAGATGAACCCATGATGCGGGAACTCTCGGATCTCAAGAGTGCCTCGTCTCCTGACGAACTCCTTTTGGTGGCGGACTCTATGACCGGTCAGTCTGCGGTTGACATAGCCAAGACGTTTGACGAAAAAATCGGACTTACCGGCGTCATCCTCACCAAATTTGATTCGGACACCCGTGGCGGCTCGGCGCTGTCCCTCAAAACCGTTGCCGGCAAGCCCGTCAAATTTGTGGGTGTGGGTGAAAAACCGGAGGACTTCGAGCCGTTCCACCCGGAACGCGTGGCAAGCCGCATACTCGGCATGGGCGACATCGTAAGCCTTGTTGAAAAAGCCCAGAACGTCATCGATCAAAAAGAAGCCCGTGAACTGCAAAAGAAGATGGAAAAGGAGACGTTCACGCTTGAGGATTGGCTCTCCCAACTGCAATCGGTTAAGAAGATGGGCAGCCTGCAATCCATGCTCGACATGATTCCGGGCATGTCCGGCCAGGTGAGCGAACAAGACATCGACAAGGCGAACCTCAAGTTACAGGAAGCCATCATCCTATCCATGACTAAAAAGGAACGGGCGAACCACCTTATCATAGGTCCAAGCCGGAGGGCGCGTATAGCGCGCGGCTCAGGCTCCTCGGTTGCGGAAGTGGCGCGGCTCTTGAAGCAGTTCGAGAAGATGAAGACCATGATGAAAAAAATGTCGAAGATGAGCAAAAACCCGAACGCGATGCAGGCGTTAATGCGGGGCGGCAGGTTCAAGTGAGAACGTTGTGACAGACCACTGTTGATGCATCCCGCGAGAACCGCAATGGCGCGCCCCGCCGGCGCGTACGCCGCGTCACGTTTTCTTTCCTCCGGCAAGCCGCCACAATTTCTTGAGCAAACCGATTTTCCCCAAAAGCAGCCAGTACAGCAGAGCCGCGAGCAAAACGCTCGGCGTCCCGTAGATGACGGCGCCCAGCAACGCCAGCATAACAATCGACGCGTAATCCGTGAATGAGCGGAACAGTCCGGCGGCGCGCTCGCCAGCAGTCGGTTTGCCATAGGATTGCGCGGATTCGGGTCCCACCAGTTCCAGTTCAATGGACGCGTACTCGATCTGGTTTGACAACCCCTTGAATTGAGAGCCGGCGCGGTCGATTTCGCTCTGCAATTCCGCGATGCGCCGCTCCACGGTCATAATTTCGTCAATGGAAGTGGCTTTCGCCAAATAGGATTGAAAGGTTTTTAACAGTTCCCGTTGCGTCCCAAGACGGCTTTCAAGATCGTAATAACGAGCCGTAACGTCTTCGGTTTCTTCTGAATAGGAAAGCGTTTTGCCCATCCGCTTCAAATTCGCAAGGCAGGACGCATACGAAGGCGAGGGGACTCTCAGACTGTACCGCCGCCTGTTTTCAGACGCCATAACCGAAGCGGAATAAGCGTTATACTTGTCCATTATGCCGTTCAATTCCGCGTCCCCGCTTTCCACATCCGCCACGCGGACGCGCAGGTTTGCCGTGACAACCAACTTGCGCCCGTCATAGGCGCCGTCCGTCGCGGCGTCAAGCCCTTGGACGGTGCTTTCTTCACGGTAGTCCGCAGTTGTGTAATCTCGCGCCATGCTCACCGCGTTGCCTGCGTCCGCCGCCGCCATTTTTCTGGAACATCCTCCGGTTGCCGCCGCAAGCGCTATGACCGTGGCGCATGCCGCGACATACGCCGTCGTGTTTTTTCTCACTATATCCTCCATCCGGTATATGGTAACGCGACTTTGAAGGAATCGCAAGTGGTATGAAGCTGAATTGCGACGCGCAACCAGTTTCACGCCGAAATAGCGGTTTTCGCCGGACTAATTGAAGACAAAACCCGATCCTGCGAAAGCGTTGTCGGCAATAACCGCAGTTTGCGGTGTGGCTACGTTGACCAGATTGGTACAGTCCTTGAAGGCATATTCACCGATCTGTGTCGCGCTAGGCAACGAAATGTCAATAAGTGACGCGCAACCGTAGAATGAACGATGATCAATGATTCCAACCTTTGGCGCATACACGGATGTTAGTTTAACGCACTTGTAGAACGCTCCATGTCCGCTTGTTGTGGTATTGATAATTCCTGTCGCTTCAGGCAATAATACGGATTCCAGATTTTCACATTCATCGAATGCGCCCTGTTGTATTGTCAAAACGCCGGGCATTTCCGCTGAAACAAGCGTCGCGCAACCAGAGAAGGCGTTGGTGTCAATGACAGTAATGGAAAGCGGAAGAATAATTGAAGCGATGTACCGTTTTCCCGGGGCGGTTTTGAGCGAGATATTAACGAACGTGCCTCCTTCACTGCCGCTCAAATCCAGCGCGACATAGCGCCCAGCCGTTTCAAGGGTGTCATATAATGACTTCAAGGTGTTTCCACTGTTTCCCTTGCCGGATAAATTGACGCCACTCATTTTAATGGGGTACGGTTTTTTGAGGCTGTTTGGAGGGAGAGCGGCGAGCGCTTGAGCAAGAGATTCTACGCTATTCACTTCGTTATTTAGCGAAGTGACGGTGAGCGGTACATCTCGCCCGTGAGGGACGCCGTTTTTCATGCCGATAAATGACAGGAAATGCCTGCCGTCACGCAATTCTCTTGAATCAATGGTGAATATTGCGTCGCCTTCGGCGTTGGAAGTTGTTGAAACAACTTGTTTCCCGTCCACGAGACACTCAATCGAAGCAAAACCGGTTGCCGTCAAGTGTAATTCGCGGGGAAAGTCCATAGCGTCGATTCCAGACAGGATCACCGGTTCGTCCGGCAATCCCCGAATATCCATTTCATCCTCTTTTTTTATGCCGATGCTGATCTCCAGTATAGAATCTTCCGCTTCAGAATACAACGGGAAATCATCGGCAGTAAACTCCATATCCGGCAATACTGTGGCAAGACCGGAATAGATGTACACGATCTCGGTCCTCCCGCTCTCTTCATAATGAGTGGATAGCGCGACATCTACGCGATAATAGCCGGACGGAAGACTCATGCCGCCTTCGCTCTTTTCAAATAGATTGAGCGCGTCGATAGGAATCGAAAATGTTCCATCACCGCCCAATGCCGAAATGATCATAGTGGCGGTTTCAACCATATCCTTTGGAAAACGTATACGCCATTCAAACATTCCCTCCATTCCTTCTTCCATGGTGGGTTTGTCCAGTAGAATATTGGCCTTGGTTACTCTGCCAGCGATTACCAACACCTTGGCATTTCCATAAACTGCCGCCGTAAGCTCTGAATCTACGCCATTTACCCAACCCGTAGCCGTTATATTCCAATTGCCCGGTTCAAGCGTGATTTCTGTGCTTGTTTCCCGCTCTAAAACGACATCTGGGGCGCTCTTTCCATCTTCACCGGTGAATGTCAAAGTAAATTTGACAAAACCGCCGATATCGGGATAGACGGTGCGCTGCCCTCCCATGTTGGCAATCTGAATATGTACCCGTCCTGTGGCGGGATCCTGTGGAAGCGGCGGGGGAGCGGCGCTTTCCTGTGAACAGGCCATAAAAGCCCAGATATAGAAGATGACGAGCGCGATGGATGAAATCGCCGGCAAAAACCTGTATAAAATACCGACTGTTTTTTCCCGCCTACGGCGCCATCTGATCTCCATAATTATTTGACGTTTAGCCATGACAACCTCCATATATGAATAGAGGATTGCCATACGATTTGATTCACAAATTCTAGTTTAACGCTTCTTGCCAATGATTTTATAATCGCGTCAGCAGAGGCTATGTTTGATATATGTCTTGACAAAAAAAGCGTCTCCTGTAAAATTGAAGCCCATGTGGAATCGCGAGACAAGAGCCGTTATGATGTAAATTATCGGGAAGATGCGGCGCTCTCACATGGCCAGATGCTGGTTGAAGGCTGTCTCAGACCGGGAGGAAAGGGCAGCTTTGGACATTCAAAAGGTGTGATTGCCGAGGCTGGCGAATTGCTCTCGGTTGTAGAGGGACTAGAGCGACCATAGGAAGTTTTGGGAAAGCCCTGGCAGCCTGTTGCGCTTGTAAGTTTTGCGCCGCTTTGTGTCGTAAAACCACGATTTATGGGTTGCTTGCGGCTAAAGCCGCTTGGCAGTTTGAGCGGTAAAAAATCGCCTAACCGGCGATTTTTGAAGATTTTATGCGCGAAGCGCAACAAACTGCTAGGGAAAACTTCAAAAGATAGGAGCATTCCCTCGACATAAATCATAATATCCCGCGACAACCAACAGGGTTGTCTCACAATTCCGTTAATGACAGGGGCTGTTTCAAGGCCGGTTTTGGAACAAGCTGGAATTTTCGCGACTTTTGAATTAAGGGAGCCAGCTTCAAAACTTTAGTTTTAAGCATGGCTCAAGGATTAAGCGAACAGTAGGTTGAGTGAAATGAAATGGATCGTTCTTGCAATTACAATCGTTATGTACGCCGTAGTGGTGGCGTTTCCACACAAAAAGGCGTGGGCGACGCTCCTCGCCGCAGTCCTGATCGTCATACTTGGAGTGGTCTCGCCACTGGACGCGCTTGGGACGTTGATAAACTGGAACGTCCTGATGATTTATATCGGAAGTTTGATCCTCGCCGAACTTTTCATCTATTCCCGCGTTCCGGCGGTGATTGCGGATGTCATCGTACTGCGCTCGCCCAACGCCGGCGTCGCCATCGTGGCGTTGCTGGTCATTACGGGGCTTCTTTCCGCTTTTGTAGAAAATGTGGCGACCGTACTGGTCATGGCGCCCATAGCGCTCTCTTTGTGCGCCAAATTGAAGATGGCGCCGACCCGGTTCATGGTGGGGCTTGCTGTCATGGCGAATTTGCAAGGCACGGCGACGCTGATAGGCGATCCTCCTTCCATGATTTTTGCAAGTTTCGCGGGCTATGGATTCAACGATTTTTTTGTCTATGACGGACGAGCTTCGATCTTTTTCATTGTACAGACCGGCATGCTTGCGGGCGCCGTGTATTTCTACGCCTATTTTGCGAAAGGCAATAAAACAAAGCTCTCCATTAACCGCGAATCGGTCTTAACAACGATCCCTGTGATTCTGCTGTTGCTCATGATTCTGGGACTTGCGGGGAGTTCTTTTTTTCATACTGGCGTTTCTTTCATATCCGGCTCTCTAACGCTGGGGCTTGGCGTCGCGGGTCTTCTGTGGTATGCGTTTATACGCAAGGAAGGCGTTCCTGCGGCTGTGGCTTTGGCAAGGCGACTTGACTGGGAAACGATCCTGTTCCTTGTGGGCATATTCGTCGTCATCGGAGCCGTAGGGGAAACCGGGCTGCTTGGCGATCTGGCGCAAGCGCTCTCCGCGATCATCGGCGACAACGTCCTGTTGGGTTTTGCCGTCATCATTCTGGCCTCTGTTTTCGTTTCCGCTTTTGTTGACAATGTACCATATATTATCGCCATGCTTCCCGTCACCGCGACGCTCGCCGGTTCGCTCTCATTAAAACCGGAACTTTACATGTTCGCCCTGCTGATCGGCTCCTGCCTCGGCGGAAACCTCACCCCGTTTGGCGCTTCGGCGAATGTGGTCTCGGTCGGCATTCTCAAGAAAGAAGGAGTGAAGCTGGATTTCGCCGGATGGCTTAAAATAGGATTGCCTTTCACCCTCATCACAACAACCGCCGCGACGTTTTTCCTGTGGTTTATATGGGGTTGATTCGAGAATCGGAGGTTCTTCATGTCGCAAGCCGCCGGCGTCAAAAGGCGCCGGCGGCTTGCGACTCATGCTTCTTGTTCGCGCGCGTTTTAGCCTAACACTACCCGCACCGTATTCACGCTCCCGGCCTGTTGCGCGGGAACGGCGCCTTGTACAGGCGTTCCGTTCAAATAACACTCTTTTACGCCCTTGCTCACGCTCTTGGGATTTTCCACCGTTATCTCATACACAGCGTCCCTCCATACGCGCCGCGCCGTGAAACCTTTCCATCCTGTGGGAATACACGGATCGATGATCAGCGCGTCAAAACTGGGACGCAAGCCGAGCATGTGGCGGGTCGCCGCAAAGTACGACCAGCCGCCGGAGCCGGTCATAAACGGGTGCCGGGCGCGTCCAAACGCCGTGTGATCCTTGCCCATGACAAACTGACAGGTTGAATACGGCTCGGCTTCCCTGACTTCGATTTTGTCGTTTTGGTTGTAGGGGCAAATCGCGTCATAGAACTTCATAGCCCTGTCGCCGCGACCCAGCATGGCTTCGGCGCACCACGCCCAGGGGTTCGGGTGGCTGAATATGGCGCCATTCTCTTTGACGCCCGGGTACACGCGGGTGGCGAACCCAATCTCGTCGTCAACCTTGGTGAAAGACGGCGCGTTAAGCATAAGCCCATATTCGGTGTAGAGCCACTTGTCCACCGCGTCCATAGCCTTGACGCCGTGTTCGTAGGAAGCGGCGCCGGACATCACCGCCCATGTATTCGATTCCATGAACACCTTGCCTTCCTCATTTTGCGGCGCGCCGATCTTCCTGCCGGACGCTGTAATACCCCGTGTGTACCATTCGCCGTTCCACAGTTCTTTCTCGCAGATCGCTTTGACCTTTTCCGCCAATTTGGCATATTTGCCGGCGTCCGCGGTTCTACCCAGCCGCTTCGCCAGTTCCACGAAGTTGAGCAGGGCCCAGTGATGCAGAAAGGACACCATCGCGCTCTCGCCTCCGCCCAAGTTAAGACAATCGTTCCAGTCCGCGCGCAGCCCCTTGCAAACTCCCGTCTGTCCAACCTGTTCCGCTGAAAAATCAAGTATTTTGATCATGTGTTCGTAGACCGTTCCCTTGCCTTCGTCCGCGTAGGTGAACACTTCATCAACAAAGCTGAAATCGCCGGTTTCCTTGATGTACTCTACTATAGAAGGAATCAGCCACAGCGCGTCATCGGCGCAGGCGTCTTCAAGCCCGTGAACCATCTGGCTTTTATCAAATTGAGGAACCACAGTCGGAGATTTAAAGGGATCCGGCTTCTGTTCCTCAAACCATTCGGGCTGGAACAGGTGAAGCCCATAACCTTTTGAGGTAAGCCCCTTCAGCAACTCAATGATGCGGCCGCGGCATTTTTCTGGATTGGAGTGAGGCACGCACATGGCGTCCTGCGCCGTGTCGCGGTAACCCAGCCCGGTGCGCCCGCCCACTTCAATAAAAGAGGCGAAACGGGAGAACATCACGTTGATCTCGGACTGGTACAGCGTCCATATATTCACCATGGTGTTCATGCCCTGGCTCGGCGTTTCAATCTGGAGCTTGTTGAGCTTCTTGTCCCAGAAATCGACGAGCGCGGCGCGTGACGCGTCCACGATCTTGAAATCGCCGTACTTCGCGCGGAATTTTTTGCCGGTCTCGCGGTCGCCTTCGCCGAGCATGAACACCATGCGGAAGGAGCCTCCGGCTTCAACGCTGATCTTCCGACGCAAGCCCCCGCAGTGGTTATTGCCGAGTTCTGTGGAACCGGAACAGACGCCCTTCTCCACCGCGATGGGATTCGTTTCAGTACGGTACAAACCGAGGAACGTGTCGCGGAGACAGTCGTAGTCTTCTTTCCCGCCCGCGGTCTTGCCGTTCTGATCGATGCAGGTGAAGAATTGCCAGCCTTCCGGCTCATAGAAGGGATCCATCTCAATAACGCCGTCTTTATAGGAAGAACCGCACGAATACAGGCTCATCTGGAAGTTCTTGTTGTCCATCTCAATATGGTGAAAGGAAAATTCCATATATGAGAAGACGCTGAGATTGCGTTTTCGGCCTGAAGTGTCGCGGAGTTTGACATCCCACAGTTCAATCGCGTCTTCGATAGGGACAAAAAGCGTCTGCTCGCCCGCTATGCCGTTGTACTCGCACTGGTACGTAGTGTAGGAAAGCCCATGTCTGCACGTGTACTTCGCCTTGTCAAGTGGCTTGCCGACAGGTTGCCACGACAGGCTCCAGTATTCGCCGGTGTCGTCGTCCCGTATGTACACGTAATGCCCGGGCCTGTCCATAGGCGTCGCATTGGCGCGAAAACGGGATACCCTGTGATATTCAGGCGTCTTGTACCAAAGGTAGCCGCCAGCCGTATGATTAAACACACCCGCCATATCCCTTACGCCGATATAGTTTGTCCACGATGTGGGCAGATCGACTCTCTCAATGACGTACTCGCGTTTTTCATTGTCAAAATAACCGTATTTCATTTAAAACTCCTGATAGCAATTGCTCTACCTACTATAGTAACATCTATGGCGGCGCTTTTTCAACTGAATTATCAAGAAAC
>JAIRTS010000073.1 GCA_031254795.1 Treponema sp. | reverse complement strand
CCATTAAAGGAGATGGTTCCATCCGAACTATTTCCAACAACAAAGACAAAAACGCGCTTTTTACCGTGCCGAAAGGTATAACCCTGACGCTTGACAATAACATCACCTTGAACGGCAATGACAAAGATGCGTCCCTTGTGTTTGTCCAGGGCGGGAGTCTTGTCATGAGAACCGGCTCAACGGCGAGCGGCGCTCGAGGTGTTGGCGTACATGTCGGGGACGGCAGTTTCATTATGCAAGGCGGGGCTATCAGCGGAAATAGCGGCGGCGGGGTGTATGTCGGGGGCGGCAGTTTCACCATGTCAGACGGGAGTATTAGCGGGAATACGGCAAGCGGTCGCGGCGGCGGAGTGTTTGTCGGGGGCGGCAGTTTTACTCTGGAAGGCGGAGCCATAAACGGAAACAGGGCGAATGACGGCGGCGGTGGCGGAGTGTTTGTCGGGGGCGGCAGTTTCACTCTGGAAGGCGGAATCATAAACGGAAACAGGGCGAATGACGGCATGGGTGACGGCGGCATATATGTCGGACGCGGCAGTTTTACCATGTTGGATGGAACTGTCAGTGGAAATGCGTATTACGACGACTACGCCCTCGGTAGCCACAACGGCGGTGGCGGCGTGTGTGTCTACTACTTCGGCAGTTTCACTATGGAAGGCGGAGCCATCAGCGGCAATACCGCATACGCTGGCGGCGGGGTGTGCGTGAGCGGCAGTGGGACATTCACCAAACAGTCGGGCGGGATTATCTATGGGTCAAATGCAAGCGATGTGCTGAAAAACACCGCGACGAGCGGCGGCAGTCACGGACACGCGGTCTATGTTGATGTTGATACTTCACCCGCAAAGAAGCGCGACTCCACGGCCGGAGCGGGCGTTACGCTGGACAGCGCGAAAAGCGGCTCCTCCGGCGGCTGGGAATAGCGATAGCGGGGGCGACCCCGCTTTTACGGCAGTATAATGAAAAATCCCCGCCACAGAGCGACGGGGCATTGAAGATTCCACCTTGAAATCTTGACGTATGCGGGGGAACAAATCTCCCGCATACGCCAGTTTTAACCGCCGCAAAGCGGCGGGGTATTACACCCATTTTCGGGGCGAAAGCGGCCGTGCGGCCGCAATAGGAGACACTCCGTTGAGCGGATGAAACAAACGGAGCGTCATTAAATCCACAGGCGTTTTGATTTCACGCGCGCGCTGTATAATCCCCAGTTTGATGCATATTCGCTCGCGATCTTCTCCGAGCGGCGGCGGTAATTGCGCTGTCGGCGGCATACTGCGAACCTCCAACGTTTTTTACAATACGCCGTTAAATCGACGGCCTGTCTATTTTAAGTTAGCGCATATAGGGTGTTGCACCCGCGCGTTCCCATAAAATGTTCCACATATTATTTCCGCGCATATCCTCAGCCGAAATACGCCTTCGCGTTCCCAAAGGAGATGTTTTTCACAATGGACGAGAGCGCGTCCATGTCGGCGGGATACTCGCCGTTTTCGACCCACGTTCCTATCAGATTGCACAAGATGCGTCTGAAGTACTCATGCCTCGGATACGAGAGAAAACTCCGCGAATCCGTGAGCATGCCCACAAAGGCGGATAAAAGCCCCACATTGGCAAGCGTCTTGATCTGCTCTTCCATACCGTCGCGGTGATCGCAGAACCACCACGCCGACCCAAGCTGCATTTTTCCCCTGACCCCCTCGCGGTTTTCCGATTTGGAAAAATTATCCTGAAAACCGCCCATGATTGTCGCAAGCGGGTAGTAGTCTTTTGGGTTGAGCGTGTACAGGACGGTTTTTGGCAACGAGCCGGTTCGTTCCATGAGATCGAGCAGTCCGGCGAGGTTTGCGCTTGCCTGCTGATCATGAACCGCGTCATAGCCGGTGTCGGGTCCAAGTCGTTTCAGCATACGGGAATTGACGCTCCTGATAGCGGCGATGTGCAGTTGCATCGCCATGTTGTGTTTCGCGTATATGCGGGCAAGCTCCACCAGCGCCTTTGTTTTGTATGCGTCGGCCGCTGTTTGTCCGGCCGGCTGACCGGAAATGGCCGCCTGAAAAGCCTTTTCGATTGTTTCGTCATCCGCGAGCGCGAACGGCGGGTATTCAAGCGCGTGATCCGAGGCGCGGCAGCCGCGCGCCGCGAAGAATTCCACGCGATTTTCAAGAGCGTCAATCAGATCGGAAAATGAGCGTATTGGAACGCCGCTCGCCGCGGACAATTTCTCCACGTATTCAGCGAATCCCGCTTTGTCAATAGCGAGCGCCTTGTCGGGTCTGAACGAGGGGATGACTCTGGTTTTTATCGCGCCGATGGGAGCGGTTCCGTCCGCTATCGCCTTGTGGCGCTCTAGGGAATCTATGGGATCGTCCGTGGTGCCGACCGTATGGACGTTGAATTTCTCAAAGATGCCTTTGACCGACAGGGAGTCTTCTTTAAGCGCGGCATTGGCTTTTTCCCAGATTGAAGGAGCGGTTTTTACGGTGAGCGGCTCATGGATGCCGAAGTACCGTTGCAACTCAAGGTGAGTCCAGTGGTAAAGCGGGTTGCCGATAAGCTGCTCCACAGTCTTCGCCCACGCGATGAATTTTTCATAATCGGACGCGCCGCCGGTGACGCTTTGCTCGTCGAATCCCATAGCCCGCATCACGCGCCATTTGTAATGATCGCCCGAAAGCCATATCTCCGTGAGATTGGCGAACTGTTTGTTCTCCGCTATTTGAGATGGAATCAAATGGCAGTGAAAGTCATAAATCGGCTCGTTCTTCGCCGTTTCGTGATACAGAGAACGGGCGGTCTCCGTTTCCAGCAAAAAGTCATTGTCCAAAAAAGGTTTCATTTCTTCCTCCTAAAGTGTGACGCCATTTTTAAAAATGGCGATTTCGCGGTAATTGTTGAGTTCGTTCTTCGTTACTATAATACCATTGATTGTATCCAATAGCAATTGAAATAATTCGTCCCTGATGACATCAACCGGCTCGGAAAGCATCCTCCCCGCGTCAAAGTCGATCCACGCGGGTTTTTTGCGCGCCAACGCCGAATTGCTTGCGATTTTAAGGGTTGGAACGGGCGCGCCCAGCGGAGCGCCGCGGCCTGTGGTGAAAAGGATCAGATGAGCGCCTGCGGCGGTCATTGCGGTGGCGGACACAATGTCGTTGCCCGGTCCTTCCAAAAGGACAAGCCCTTCGGCGTCGGGCGGCAACCGCTCGCCGTAATGATACACGCCCCGGACTATCGCCGAGCCTCCTTTTTGCACGCAACCGCAGGACTTGTCTTCAAGCGTGCTGATGCCGCCGGCTTTGTTGCCCGGAGAGGGGTTTTCATACACAGGTTGGTTATGGGATCGGAAATACTCCTTGAAGCCGTTGATAAGGCTCACCGTCTTGTCGAAAACCGCTTTGGTTTCGCATCTGTCCATGAGCGTCTGCTCGGCGCCGAACATCTCAGGAACTTCGGTGAGGATGACGGACGCGCCCATGCCGGTGAGCGTGTCGCATAGCCGCCCCACAAGGGCGTTCGCCGTAATGCCGGAAAACCCGTCCGAACCGCCGCATTTCATGCCGACGACAAGAGACGAGATCGGCGCTTTTTCCCGCTTCGCCCGCTCCGCCTCCGACACCAGCTCTCCGAGCAATGTTTTGCCGCAGGCGATTTCATCTTCGGTTTCCTGCGTTACAAGAAACCGGATGCGGCCGGGGTCTTCCGCATATTCGCCGAGCGCTTCCTTGAAACGTCCAATGGTGTTGTTTTCACAGCCCAGAGAAATCACCAGAACAGCGCCGGCGTTGGGATGCTTCGCCAAATCAGCGAGAATGGCGCGAGTCGCTTCGTGATCGTCGCCCATTTGGGAACAGCCGTAAGGGTGAGTCCAGGCGAATACGCCGCCGATGTTCCGTTCCGCGTATTCGCGGCTTGCCCATGAAGCGAGCGATTCGGCGATACGGTTCACGCATCCGACCGTTGGAATGATCCACACTTCGTTGCGGATGCCGATGCGTCCGTCACGGCGCTTGAAGACTTCTATTTCGGGCGCCTTTGCTCGCGCTTTCGCGTCTGCGCGCGTGGCGGTCTGCGGCGGCGTCCAGTGGTATTCGGGCGTTTCGGCAAGCAGGGTTTGAATGTTGTGGGTATGAACATGAGCGCCCGCCGGTATCGCCAAAGACGTCTTGCCGATGGGTTGCCCGTATTTGACGACCTTTTCGCCCTTCCCAATGTCTTTCAGCGCGATCTTGTGGCCGCCAGGAATGTCGTCCGCGCAGACAAGCGGCGCCCCGCCGGCGGCGCCTACGACCACAATGGCTTCCCCTTTCGCAAGCGGTTCCAGCGCGACCGCAACCGTGTCAAGCGCATGAATGCGGATCGCCTTCGCGGTTCCCACGCTTTTAGCGATTTGCGCGGGATTCGCCTCCTCTCTCTTTTCCATTACGCCACGACCTTCTCAAGTTCCGCTCTCACGCCATTTTTCCAGATGCCTTCAAGGTGGGCGGACACCGCGTTCTCAAGCTCCGGTATGGCGCGGAGGTCTTCGCCCCACCAGTCCTCAAAGGAAAGCGCCGCGTGGGCTATATTCCG
This sequence comes from Treponema sp., assembly GCA_031254795.1. Classification (GTDB taxonomy): domain Bacteria; phylum Spirochaetota; class Spirochaetia; order Treponematales; family Breznakiellaceae; genus JAIRKH01. The sequence continues at coordinate 7,863 of JAIRTS010000073.1, read as the reverse complement.
CGCATTAAATACAAGCGCGTTAGGCGCAAGCGCGTCATCCGCGCCCGCGTTTAACACGCCGTTTTCCTTGTAGATCGCCGCAAAGCGTTTCAGTTCTTCTTCGTTGTCTTTGATTGGATAGGCTTCCCCGGACTTGCGTGTTCCCGTCATTTCGCCATTCGCAAGCGTCCCGTTGTAAAACGCAATCAGCGCGGCCAGCGAGAACGTGAGGATTTTCGGCAGTTTCCCCTTTTTTTGAGCATACGCCTTGAGGGACGGGAGACACCGGGTCTTGAATTTGGAAACCGAATTCAGGGTGATGGAAAGCAGGAGGTGTCTGATATAAGGGTTGGCGAACCGTTCAAGCACGTCATTGGCGTAGCGGATCAATTCGGTCTCGCTTCCCTCCATAGAGGGAATGATCTCCTCAAAAATTCCCTTTTTCATATAGGTTGAGACAAGCGGATCCTTGCAACACTCCTCCACCGTGTCAAGCCCCAAGAGGAAAGCTGCCGGAACCGTCATGGTGTGGGCGCCGTTCAGGATTCTCACCTTGCGGGTGCGGTAAAAGCTCATGTCATCCGTCCAAATGACGTTGAGTCCGGCTTTGTCAAAGGGAAGCTCCGCGCTGTAATCGCGTTTTGTTTCAATGACCCACAGGTGGAAAATTTCAGCCATGTCAATGAGGTTGTCAACATAACCGAGCTTCTTCCATAACGCTTCCGCCTCTTCTTTCGGATACCCCGGCACAACGCGGTCAACCAGGCTGTTGCAGAAATCGCACGCCTCAAGCCACGCGATGAAAGGCTCTCCCAGATTCCACTCTTTCGCGTGCCGCAACACGATTGCTTTTAACGCGTCGCCGTTCTTGTCGATGAGTTCGCAGGGGATGAACGCCAGCGTCTTGTCCAACGCGCCGTGAAAATATTCGAACCGCTTGTATAAGAACGCCGTCACCTTGCCCGGAAAAGAGCGTTGCGGCCTGTCGTCAAGACGATCCGCCGCGTTGTACGCGATTCCCGCTTCCGTGGTGTTGGACACCACAAACCGGATGTCCGGATTTTCCGCCAGCTTGAGGTATTCGTCAAACTGGGTGTAAGGGTTGACGCACCGGCTTATAGACGTGATGGCGCGAAATTCCTCTACGGTTTTTCCGTCTTGTACACCGCGTAACACCGTGGCGTAAAGCCCGTTTTGGGCGTTTATCATGTCCGCCATGCCCTTTTCCAAAGGCTGCGCGACAACCACATTCCCATTGAAATCCGCTTTTTCATTGAGAATGTCGATCATCCAGTCGACAAAAGCCCGCAAAAAATTGCCCTCGCCATATTGAAGAATTTTTTCGGGTCTCTTCACCGGCTTGACGCTTTCATTAATATTCATGATATGTCTCCTTCCATAATCTCCATATAAAAAATCGCGCGGGAATTGTCAAGCGTTCACGCGCATTAAATCCCATTCGTGGGATTTGACGAAACCGCGCATCTTCTTCGAGGATAATCCACATGTATGCTTGGCAGTATAGCCTCTTTTTAAAGAAAAAAGCCGGTGGATTATTGGATTTTTCCGAGTTTTTGTTTATACGAGGATAGATTTCATATATAAATCGAGTCATTCGCATAAAAGAGCATTGACATACGAGGCTGTTCCAAAATTTCAATTTTGGAACAGCCTCGTATGTTTAAGAAAAGACTTTTCGAAATGATGACTTTCATTGTGGGGGTTATGCTGGTTTTTAGCCTTGTTGGATGCGATAGCGGTGACAGTCCAGGCAACGGTAATGGCGTCGTTGGCGGTGGCGACTCAAGTTGTCCCAGTTCCAGCATATTGTCATAGTACGGCCATTCTGGCATGTCCATCCTCGCAGACGCAACGGATATTACATACGGAATAGCGACTGTGGGCGAGAATTCTTTAACTATCTATTTCAACGGCTCTTCGGCAAATGATAGTCTCATCAATAATTGGTTTACCAGTAACGGCTGGGCTCTCGATGACACTTTGGGAGATGGTGGCGCAAGCATTATTACCTATATGTATAGCAAGGCAGGTTTTGATCAGTCCAGCTATACCCGGCAAGGTAATAATTGCCAAATTCAAGTTGTTAAGGATTATGTCATTATAGACGTAGGGCGACGCAGACGTGTCTGTCACTATTTCAGAAAAACGAGGACAGCCGTTTCGTGACAGTCCCCCACAATTATCCGCAAAAGCCCTGATCCCACACCGCCCCGCCCTTCAGGGTCTGAGGGAGGAAGTATGGCAAAATACAAGCATGCGGACGTTGAAGATGGGCATGGAATACTTTTAAGTGTTAATTTACGGGGGGGGGGGGGGGAGTGATTGACCGGGACATTTACATTGTCGATGATCTTATTGACCATACAAGGCGTCGGTAATTTCGACGCGAGGCATAAAAATGACAAGACCGGAGCGAGCGCGATTCCGCCGAGTGGCGGGATAGTTCATTGCGCTCTCCGAATAGGGTTTGATTCACTCGACACTTTTTTCTTTCCCGGTTGTTTTCCACAGGCAAGCGGGGCGGCGTTGTCCATTGAGTGGCACACCGGTCATTTGTCAACTGTCGCTTGAGCCACGTTTTCCGCGTCATGCGCCGGTTTTGTAAAGCCGCAACAACATAGCGTTCGCCAGCGTTTCGGCGCGTTCAAGGCTGAGAAGCAGGAGGGGAACCAACATGGCGAGACCGCTTCGGAGTCCGCGTTTGCCACCCCGCGAGATTTGAGCCGTAACGATCCGCTCGGCTTCCTCGGTGAGGAGGGGGACGAAACGGATGCTCACGCCAACCATCATGGCGATGTCCCGCGCCGGAAGTCCAAGCCGGGAAAGCGGAGCAAGCAACGTGTTGATAGCTGAGATCGTCTCTCTCAAGGGAGTTGTGGCGAGATAGAGGGATAACGCCGCTATGAGCGATGTTATGCGGCATATAAAAGCAAGCGAGCGGTGAAGCTCGGCAGATGTAATTGAAAAAAACGAGAAAAAGCCGGTTTGAAAAGGCTGAAATAGAATCGGGCTGGAGTCATTTCCCCATAAAAACGCCGTTTGCAAAAGAACAAACAAAAGCAAAAAAGGCAGGACGGCGGCCGCGTCCCGAAGCAACGTTTTGCATGCGATTCCACCCCACAATTTTCCGCTTACGAGTACAATGAGCAACACAACAGGCGGCGCATATAGGGATCCGGCAATGGAAAGTCCGCCGGTCGCAAAAAGCAACGCCATTTTCACGATGGGATTGAGATTCCGCAAGGGTGAATCTATGTCAAGAAAACGCCCCAAAATGGCCGTTCTAAAGAACGGCTTCCCAATCTTGCGCTTCTGTTTGGATTGCGCGGGCGGCGTGTCAGGCGGGCGCTTGGCTGAATGAGCGGAAGCGGATCGCGCGTTCTGGAATTTGGGCGCCGCAAGCCCCCAGTCCGGGTTCCAGAGTTCGCCGAACACCGCTTCTGGCGGACCAAAAGCCGCGATTCGCCCCTTGTCCATAACGGCCACATAGTCAAAAAACGCAGCCATTTCGAGCGAGTGCGTTGTAACGACAATAGTCTTGCCTTTTGCCTGTTGTTCAAAAATAAGTTCCATGACGCGGCGCTTGTTTTTGTTGTCAAGAGCCGCGAGAGGCTCGTCCAATAAAAAGATTTCGCTGTCCATGGCAAACGCTCCGGCGAGGGCGGCGCGGCGTTTTTCGCCGCCGGAAAGGGAGGTTGTCTCGCGGTCGGCGAAAACGGCGAATGGAAGCCCTGACGCATCCATCGCGGTTTTCACTCTTTGGACAAGCCTCGCGCCTTTAAGACCCGCGTTTTCCGGTCCAAAAGCCACGTCATCCGCGACATAGGTCTCAAAGAGCGCGCTTTCCGGCGATTGTATGGCAAGCGCCGCCTTAAAACGCAGGCTGCGGAGATTGACGCGCTTGTCAAGCGTGTCCGCGCCCAGTACGGAAACATTGCCCGACGAGGGAAGGAGCAGCGCGTTGATGTGCTTGAGCAGGGTGGTCTTGCCGCAGCCGCTTTTGCCGACGACTGCTGTCGTACTGTTGCGGGGAATGCGCAAAGAGACGCCGTGTATGCCGGTGATGGGGCGGGCCGCAGGGTGCGGGTATTGATGGGAAGCCGAAAAAAATTGCGCCGCCGCCTGCGTTTCCAGTGGAAAACCGGAAAAGCTGGCGCTTTTTTTTGGACGCTCCAATTTCCATTCCTCCCGCCCACCCCATGCTTCAGGAGCGCCGTCAAACGCCACCTTCCCTTCTCGCAACACGATGGAGCGCCGCGAGCGCAGGGCTTCATCGTGGTTGTGGGTGATGTGAATAATAGTCCTGCCTTGACTGTTGAGCGTATCAAAGAGGGCGAGGATGGTTTTCGCGGAAAGTGAATCGAGCATGGATGTCGGCTCGTCAAAAATGAGGATCCGCGCGTCAAGGGCGAGGACGCCCGCAAGAGCGAGGCGTTGTTTCTCTCCGCCTGAAAGCAGGCGCGGAGGGCGGTCGCGGAGGTGGCTCAGTCCAACCGCTTCCAGAGCATTTGCGACGCGCAACTGGATTTCGCGTTTTGAGAGGTTGAGATTTTCCGGTCCAAAGGCGACGTCTTCTTCCACAATTGAACCGATGATTTGCAGATCGGGATTCTGCGACGTTATGCCGGCAAGGGCGCGGATGCGCTTAAGGTGATCTTCGTTCGCCGGGTCCAGCCGGAGGCCATCAGGCGTGAATACGGCAATCGCGCCGGGAGGCGGCGCAAGCAACCCGTTGACGCACGATATAAGCGTGCTCTTGCCGGATCCGTTTTCACCAAGCAACGTGATGTATTCGCCCGCCCTGATGTCAATGCTGACGTTGTTAAGCGCGTTCACCACGGATTGCCGCGGTTTTTTGTAAGAGAAAGACAGGTTTTTGATTGAGATGCATAACGGGCAGCTTTCCGCCGCTGATTTTGCCATCAAAGCCGTTACTCTATGTTTCGCAGTTGTTCACGGATGTTTTCAAGCGCGTCCTTCATGGAAACAACCTCTCTGCTCACCTCAATTTTGCAGGCTTTTGCGCCTATAGTGTTAATTTCGCGGTTTATTTCCTGACATAAGAAGTCGAGCTTCTTCCCCGGACGCGGGTTTCGCTCTGTTTCCGCGCGAAATTCCGCAAAGTGGGATTTAAGGCGGGAGACTTCTTCCGCGATGGTGATCTTGACCAGCATCGCCGCAATTTCAGCGAACAGTCGGTTTTCCACAGCGGCGGCGGTCGCGGCGTCCGCCGGATAGCCTCCGGTTATCTCCGTAAAATGAGTTGTAAATCGCGCGCGCGCCCGCTCTTTCAAAGCGTCATCCTCTTCCTGCGCGAAGCGCTCGACAGTTTTCAACGATGTCTCAAGAGCGTCCATAAAGGAAAGTATATGGGTTTTGGCGTTTTCTCCTTCCCTCGCCCGTTCGTTGTTAAGCAGCGTGATGGCGGAGCGGAAAATCGGTTCGAGTTTTTCCCAGTAAAAATCATCGTTACGGCTTTGCTCGGCTTCCATAACGCCGTTCATGCTTAAAAGCAGGGACAGGGACGGATCTTCGTAGAGACGGAGATCTTCGGAAAGCGCCGTAATTGCCCGCAGGTAGGCTTTCGCCGCCTCATTATTGATGGAGACCGACGCCGACGCGTTGTTTTTCAGTCTGATGGTGATTTCAACCTTGCCGCGGTGAATGGATTCCATTGCGATTTCACGGATTTTTGGCTCAAGCCCCGACAAAAAAGGGGGGATATTGATGAACGTTTCAAGAAAGCGGCTGTTGTAGGATTTTATTTCCACAGAAAGAGAGAACGCATTTTCCGCTAAAGCGCCCGCGTTAGCGGACTCCAGCGATTTGTAGGCGTAACCGGTCATACTTTTCATAGTCTATATATTAGTACTTTCATAATCATTCGTCTACACCCGCAACCGTAGCTATACAAACGGATGAAAATGTAGTATGCTATATGGCATTTGGGTCATACAACTCAGATGAAATAATTTAGAGGAGATATCACAATGGAACAAAGACGATTTTTCTTTACGTCCGAGTCCGTGGGAGAAGGTCATCCCGACAAGCTTTGTGATCAGGTTTCGGACGCGATTCTTGACGCCTGCTTAAAAGATGATCCCCAGAGCCGCGTTGCATGCGAAACCTTCGCTTCAACCTCGTTGGTGCTTATTGGCGGTGAAATTACCACCAAAACGTTTGTAGACTTCCAGCATATTGTGCGGGAAGTGACAAAAGAGATCGGCTACACCGATCCGGCTTACGGGCTGGATTATCAATCAATGGCTGTGCTGGATATGATCCACAACCAATCCCCTGATATTAGTCAAGGCGTTTCCGGTACCGGTCTTGAAGAATACAAAGGTATGCAGGGAGCCGGCGATCAGGGCATGATGTTCGGATATGCGTGCAATGAAACGGACGAGCTTATGCCGTTGCCCATTACGCTGGCGCACAAATTGCTGCTCAAGGCGACGGCTCTCAGGAAGAGCAAAGCCATCAAGTGGCTGCGTCCCGACGCGAAATCACAGGTAACCGTTGAATACGAAGGGCGCAAGCCCATCAGAGTCGATGCGGTGGTGGTTTCCCATCAACACGACAATAGAGCGTCTTACAATGAAATCAAGTCTACGATTATCGAACATATCATTAAACCGATCCTTGAACCCACGGGCCTCCTAGACAAGGACACCAAGTACTACATCAACCCCACCGGGCGTTTTGTGGTCGGCGGACCCTATGGCGACACGGGACTCACGGGTAGGAAGATCATCGTGGACACGTACGGCGGCGTTGGCAGGCACGGCGGCGGCGCGTTCTCTGGCAAAGACCCAACCAAAGTCGACCGTTCCGCGGCGTACATGGCCCGGTATGTGGCGAAAAACATCGTGGCGGCCGGTCTCGCCGAACGGTGCGAAGTTGAACTCGCCTACGCCATCGGCGTGCCATTCCCGGTTTCGGTTATGGTGGACGCCTTCGGCGGCGCCGTCGTTCCGGAAAAAAACATTGAGGAAGCCGTCAAGAAGGTTTTTGATTTGAGTCCGGCGGGCATCATAGAAACGCTCGATCTCCGCCGTCCCATCTATCGCAAAACCGCGGCCTACGGTCATTTCGGACGCGCCGGATTCCCGTGGGAGAAGACGGATAAGGTGGATGAATTGAAAAAGAATGTGAACTGACCATGACGTAAAGATGGCGTTTTTCAACGGGAACGCGCAAAATGCCAACAGCGAAGGCAACGCGGCCGGGAAGGCGCCATTTGCTATGCGTCAGACGACTATTTTCGCTATACGGCGGCGCCGGATAACGGCGCTGTCGAAAGCGGCGCGCGCCCCGCGTGAGATGATTGCCCCGTAGCCTGCGAATCGAAGGAGGCGGCAAGGCGCGGTATCCGGGTGCGAAGCGCCACGTGGTTGTCTGCGATGAGATCGCGTGGATGGTTTTGGACGCGGCGATAGACAGCCCCGGCCAACTGACAAACAACGCCGTGTTTTCCCGCAATTTCTGGGGGCGGACATTCGCCGCGCCAAACGTGGCGAACAGTAACGCGCGATACGTAAAAAAGGAGCCGCTATGGAGGCTACCTATCTTTTTTATGAAACAAACCAACTTGAAAATGAAAGCGTCAGGGCGCCGCTCCCCGGTTGCGATAAACCCTTGTTTATGAGGCTTGTTAAAAACGGCAAAAAAGCGTGAAACCGCCCGCGGCAATCGCAGGAGATCATCCGTGCAAAACAAAAGAAAATTTCTTTTCGGACGAATGGCGAGAACGGCTTAACGAAGCGTTTCATGTTAGAAAATACAGCCTCAAAACAAAAAAACTTGGAGGTGATCCACAAAGTATGAAGGGTTATCAAACGAAGCCATAGTTGATATAAAAAA
>JAIRTS010000044.1 GCA_031254795.1 Treponema sp. | reverse complement strand
CCCCCCCCCCCCGGATGAGCCGGAGATTCGCCGTTTTTAATTAACCTGTTTTTTCTTCTAAACGCCGCGCCTAGCCTCCACCAAAAATCATTTTCCATCTCGGCGATTTTTGCGGCAAGCTCCGATATTCTCACATCTTTTTCCGCTAATTTCTTGCCTTGCTCTTCAGCGCATTCCATCTCCGCTTTCAACCTTTCGATATGCCAATTCAAACTTTGTTTAAAATCTGTTATTTCCCCGGTTAGATTTTCGATGTGCGCCTGCTGTTTTGTCAGATACTCATGATGCCATTCAAGCGACTTCTCCATATCCGCAAGCCGCCCGTCCTGCCATTCAACATGCGCCTGCTGTTTTGTCAGATACTCATGATGCCACTCAAGCGACTTCTCCATATCCGCAAGCCGCGCGTCCTGATTCTCGATATGCCCCTGCTGCTTCGCCAGATACTCTTGGTGCCACTCAATACTATTTTCAAGTTCTGACAATTTTTCAGAAAATAAAATTGACGGCTTTCTATGACTTTGATATGTTCCATACAGATCGCTGTCATCTATACCGGTGACGAAATGTTCTAATAGAATATGACACCATTGCTCTTCATTTTCTTGAAAAATATATTTGACAAATTCATCTTGCGTAATAAAAGCGTTCAAACCGCCAATAGATAAATACAATGTACAAATTAAATTATACTTCACAAAAGCTGCCGGTACAGGAAAGTCAAAAAACCATTCGTAATCAATAAAACACGGCTTTTGAAAGTCGCCGTTTCTGAAAATAATATTCCCCACAGTCGCCTCAAAGTTGACGCGTTGTAAGGCGGACGTATTGTCAGGTACAAATGAATTGTCAAAACAGCGCAAAAAATCCGCGGACGACTCAAACTCACATATATTGTCTGTCCCTCCGAAGGCTATTTCTACATGACGGTCAAACACCTTGAAGAATTCTTCTTTGTTTTGTTTTCTTATACAGTCGGCGTAAAGCGATGATAATGGTATGCCTTCAACAAACTCCGTATATAGCCTGCCGTCTTCCATCCAGGATTTCGCGACATCGCAATGCGGATAATGCGCCAATATTTTTTGTTGATTATCGCAAATACTATGAAGATGCGGCATCCCGCATTCATATACCGCTTCTTTTACGACCAATCGCTTCCCGTCATTATCTTTTACAATAGAGGTGTGAACAGAAAACTCTTTTTTTCTGAATGCGCTGGCTTTCGTATATAGTACTTTCATATTTTTATTGCCTCAACCAGAAAAGAATTGGCGAAAACCGTGAATTCTTTTGCGCCATATAAACCGGCAAACGCTGCCTCATCATCAAACAACTTCAAATCAACTGTGACATAATTGACATCTAGCCCTACGTAGACATAATCTCCCGCTTTCGGCAGATACGCATCGCTATATATCAAGACTGGCAATTTATAATCAGGCATAGGATAATAAAAAAACAAATCTCCAAAACCGCTGTCAGACAGCAACTTCTCAAGCTCTGATTTGCTGAATGTTTTCGCCTTTTCCCGCTGTACATCGGTTATGTACCCTTCAATCCCGACAAACGGACGCCCCCAATGATCTTCGCTATTACCAGCAAAATATTTAAGCCCTAATCTGTTTTCTATTCCTATGTATATCCTTCCGGACGGCTTAAGCGCGTCGCGCGCTTTTTTCAAAAGCGCTTCAAAAGGGTTGTCAGATTTTATATAGCTTTGCGCATACTCCAACACTCCAATCAAAACAACGACATCATACTGTTTTGACAATGCTATTTTTTCAAAATTACCTACATATATGCTGATATTCGCAGCCGATTTGTTTCGGTACGCGTTTGCCAAAGAGCGTCTTTTTGATAAATCTATACAATCAACGGAACCGGCTTTTTTTGACAAAGCGCATGTTATCGCCCCCATTCCTGATCCTATCTCCAATACCGCGTCAGTCTCCGTTATCTCCATAGGTATCGTTATATTCTGCCGCTGCGGGGCAAGCTGATATAGAATCGGCCAACGGTTGTCATTTCGTAATATTTCAAAAATATCCTTCCCATCTCTAAACGCCTCAAGAACGGTCTGTTCAGGATCATCGCCTTCGTTGTATACAAACGAATCGTCATAGAATTCATAGTTGATGGTTACGCCGCCAATTTTTTCTTCATATATTCCTTTCTCTAATTTATTCATTTATTTCTATTTCCCATAATTTTGCGTATTTTCGCATTATCCCCCCATACTTCAGGAGAGTCATACAGCCTATCAGGAAATGCGCCATATTTCAATTTAATTTTGTATGCATGCTCTTTTATAAAACTTTCCACTTTTTCCGCAAGGCTGATCGCATCGCCTGAACAGCAATTTATTATTCCATTCACTTCTTTTTGCGTTATACACGCCGCTAATTGCTCAGCAAGCTCATCCACCTCTATAAAATCATATTTGTTTTTCCCTGTTGTGAAAGGAAAATATTCCTGTCCCGCTTCTTCCGCCGCAACTATTTTGGCAAATATAGAATTATTTCTCTTGTCATCGCCGTAAATATAATACGCGCGCAACCATTGAAAAACCACATCCTTGTATTTTGTATTGTTTAATAAAATCAGCAAACTTCTCCTCAGCGCGTCTTTTGCGACGCCATACTGACTTATAGGATTACATGGCGTATTCTCATCTATCGCTCCTTCATGGTATCCCGCCTCGTGCATCGTCCCCATAACCGCCAAGTGTTTCAAGCCGCTGTCAAGCATTTTTTTACAAAACAAATAGTGGCTTGACAAATATTCCATGTGCGCTTCCGAATTATGGATAAAACCGTCTTTCCAAGCCAGATGAAAACACGCGTCAGGTTCTCCGGTTTCTCTGTAAACATCTATATTTTTATTAAAAATATCCAACGCCAATCCATCTGCTTTTTCATGTATGCTATCAATACAAAAATCAATTGCAGTAACTTTCACATTATCCAGCGTTAAAAGTTTATCTACAACATGCCGTCCGATGTAGCCGTTGGCCCCTGTTACCAAGATATGCATATATATTATCACTCCTTTCGTTTTATATATCCAAAAAATCTCGTACAAATCGGTTGGATTGCGTCAAAACGCCGATGACATGAAAAGACAAATTTTATATGTTATTATAATTGCCTATCGATAAAAATGTTCTTAAACTGACATTCCAATCAGAAACTTTGATATTGAGCGCTGTTTTTATTTTTGTGTGATCCAAACATGAATACGCGGGACGCCTCGCCTTCGCCGGATATCCTTCGGTCGCGCACGGAGTTATTGTACATTCTTTGGTTAGAATTCCTAATTCGCGGCTTTGTTTATATATTTCTTTTGCGAAGTCATAACGGCTGACGCCCCCACCATTACAAAAATGATATATACCATATAGAGTCCCGTCGCTTTTGTGTTCTTTTTTTATTAACATTATGATTAATTGAGCAAAATCATGCGCCCATGTCGGACTTCCTTGCTGGTCGTTCACTACAGAAATTATATCTTGTTTCTGCATCAATTTAATCATTGTATGTACAAAATTATTCCCATATTTTCCATAAAGCCATGACGACCGGAGTATATATGAATTTTTACAATTCTTTAAAACTTCCAGTTCTCCGTCCCGCTTTGTCCTTCCATACACGCCTGTGGGGTTTGTCTCGTCATCCTCTGTATACGGACGCCTTCCGTTCCCGTCAAACACATAATCCGTCGAAACGTGTATCAGCCTAGCCCCCACGCGCCCGGCCAATTTCGCCACTTCAGCCGCCCCGTCCACATTCAGGCGCCGGCACAACTCGGACTCGTCCTCCGCCCTGTCCACCGCCGTATACGCCGCGCAGTTCACCATCCATTTGATCGCCTTGCCTTCCGCGAAAGCATTCAGCGCGGCTCCATTCGTTATGTCCACGTCGAGATCGCTTCCAATATGCTCGATCTCCGCTTTTTCCAACGCCAAAGACACCTCTGTCCCCAGCATACCTTTCTCACCGATAACCCATACCACGCGCGCGCCGCCTTTCATCCGTTTCACCCACGCTCTTTGAGACTCTCTTTCAGCTCCGGCCACTGTTTGTCTTTCTCGGACAGCAGGTACTCCCGCCCTATGTCGGGCCACTCTATCCCTATGCTGGCGTCGCTCCAGAGTATCCCGCCTTCGTCCTCGGGGTGATAGAACTCCGTGCATTTATACGCGAACACGACCTCCTCGCTCAGCGTCAAAAATCCGTGCGCGAACCCCTTCGGTATATAAAACTGCCTTTTGTTCTCGCCGCTCAACGTCACTCCGCGCCATTTCCCATACGTCGGGCTTCCAGCCCGCATGTCCACCGCAACGTCAAACACTTCCCCGCTCAACGCCCGCACCAGCTTCCCCTGCGGATGCTTCTTTTGGTAATGCAACCCTCTCAACACACCCTTGACGGACAGCGACTGGTTGTCCTGTACGAACCTTTCCGTTATTCCGGCATCTTCAAAATCCCTTTCGTTGTACGTCTCAAAAAAATATCCCCGCCCGTCCCCATGCACCGCAGGCTCTATCTCGTACAACCCCTCTATCCCGGTCTCGACAAACTTAAACTTCCCCATTTTCACCGATTCCCGTACTGTTTCTCGTAGTACTTTTTATATTCCCCGTCCAGTATCCGTTCCCACCATCCACGGTTCTCCATATACCACCGTATTGTCCTCTTTATCCCCTCCTCAAACGGCGTCTCAGATCGCCAGCCTAACTCCCTCTCCATTTTCCCAGCGTCTATCCCATACCGCAAATCGTGTCCCGCCCGGTCGCCCACGTAGGTTATCAACTCCTCGCTCTTCCCCAACTCCCTCACGATCCGCCGCACTATGTCTATGTTCCTCATCTCGTTGCGCCCGCCTATGTTATACACCTCGCCTTCCCGGCCTTTGTGTATGATCATGTCTATGGCGCGGCAGTGGTCAGCCACATACAGCCAATCCCTCACGTTCTCGCCCTTCCCATACACGGGCAGTGGCTTGTCGCGTAATGCGTTTACTATGGTCAACGGTATGAGCTTCTCCGGAAAATGATACGGCCCGTAATTATTCGAGCAACGCGACACGCTCACAGGCAGCTTGTACGTCCTGAAATACGCCAGCGCGAGCAAGTCCGCCCCGGCCTTCGACGCGGAATACGGGCTTGACGTCCGCAGCGGCGTCTCCTCCGTGAAAAGCATGTCCGGCCTGTCCAGCGGCAAGTCTCCGTACACCTCGTCCGTCGACACTTGGTGATACCGCATCACCCCGCGCCTCCGGCTCGCCTCCAGCAACGTCTGCGTCCCGATCACGTTCGTCCGCACGAACACCCCAGGGTCGCCTATGCTCCGGTCCACGTGGCTTTCCGCCGCGAAGTTCACCACTATGTCGGGCTTCTCCTCCTCGAACACCCGCTCCACCTCGGCGCGATCCGTTATGTCAACCCTCTCAAACCTGAACGCCGGATTCTCCAGCGCCGAGGCAAGGGTCTCCATGTTCCCCGCGTAAGTCAAACTGTCAAGGCATATTATTTTGTAATCAGGCCGCTTCTCAAGCGTGTAATGTATAAAATTCCCGCCTATAAATCCGGCTCCGCCGGTCACCACTATTTTCATCAAAACTGAACCTTTCCTTCCGCCACTTTCCTCAAATACTCTCCATAAGACGACTTCCCGTACCGTGCGGCCTGTTTTTCCAGTTCCCCGGCGCTTATCCATCCGTTCCGCCACGCTATCTCTTCCACCGCGGACATCACTATCCCCCGCCGCTTCTCCATCATCGCCGCGAAATTCGCCGCCTCCAAGAGGCTGTCCGTAGTCCCAGTGTCGAACCACGCGAACCCCCTTCCCAAAAGTTGCGCGTCCAACTCCCCGCGCTCCAGATACCTTTTGTTCAAGTCCGTTATCTCCAGTTCTCCGCGCGCCGAAGGGCGTTGCTCCTTCGCGTATTGGGATGCCCGACCGTCGTAAAAATACAACCCGGTCACCGCCCAATTCGATTTCGGCTCTTTCGGCTTCTCCTCCAGCGACAACACCCGCCCATCGCCGTCAAGCTCCGCCACCCCGAACCGCTCGGGATCTTCCACATAATAGCAGAACACCGTCGCCCGCCCGCTCTTCTCCGCGTTTTCCGCCGCCGAGCGCAACTTCTTTGAAAACCCGTTCCCATAGAAAATGTTGTCCCCCAACGCCATCGCGCACGACTCTCCGGCGATGAAATCCTCTCCTATGACAAACGCCTGCGCCAGCCCGTCGGGACTCGCCTGTTCCGCGTACGACAGCCTCACGCCAAAGCCCGATCCGTCGCCCAGCAACCCCTTGAAACTCGGCGCGTCCCGCGGCGTCGTTATGACGAGAATGTCGCGTATGCCGGCCAGCATCAGCGCCGAAAGCGGATAGTACACCATCGGCTTGTCGTATATAGGCAACAACTGCTTGCTCGTCGCCAACGTCAGCGGATACAACCTCGTCCCGCTTCCCCCGGCAAGTATTATCCCCCTCACGCTCCCCCCCAAGTCGACAGAATCCCCATTATCACCAGTACTATTTTGTTATGAAGCATTTATATGATCGTAGAGAGATAATACGGAATTGCAATCGCTTTAACGCAATGACACGCGAAATGGATGACGAAGAATATCCGGCAGAGCGCGCCGTGTCGCCTCGCAAGCAACGCATGAAGGAATGTATGTATGCGGGTGTTGAATTTGCCGTTGATGGGACAGGCGAATGCCCGTAATTTATCGGTGGAAGGCGGAGCGTTGTTGACAACGACCGGAGGAGAGGGAGGCAACGGTTCTGCCGGATTCGGATGCGCGGAACATGATCGCCGGAGCGTCAACGGCAGAAAAAGCCGCGCGTATAATAAGCGATTACACCGAGAGCCAGATCAACGGGAAGCGGCTATATCTGGACCAAAACCGGCCCGGTTGATTGGGATGCGCGGACGACTCGCCGGGCGGCTCAGCAAAATCTCACGCCGCCTGTGGAAGCCACGAGCGGCGCGGAACGCCGGTCTTCCGGCAAAAAAGGGGGGCTTTACGTTGCTTGTCGCTTACGTGGCGACACCCAATTCTTGAACCTTTTTTAATCCTATTTCCCGCATAAGGTATTTCTGCACCTTTCCGCTTGCGGTGAGCGGGAATGAGTCGACAAAAAACACGTATTTGGGTATTTTGAAGCGGCTGATCTTGCCACGGCAAAAATCTTTGACATCCTCCTCAGCCATAGCGACATCTTTATGCAAAATGACAAACGCGCCCACTTCCTCTCCGTATTTCTTGCTGGCGACGCCCACCACCTGCACGTCTTTGACGCCGGGCATGGTGTAGAGAAAATCTTCGATTTCCTTGGGATAAATATTTTCGCCGCCCCGGATGATCATGTCCTTGATGCGCCCGGTAATGCGAAAATACCCCCGCTCGTCTTTTACGCCCAAGTCGCCGGAATGAAGCCAGCCGTTTTCATCAATGCATTTCGCCGTGGCTTCCGGCATCTTGTAGTACCCCTTCATATTGCTGTAGCCCCGGCTGCAAAACTCGCCCTGCACCCCAACCGGACATTCCTCGCCCGTTTCTGGATCGCGTATCGTAACCTCCACATCCTCCAAAGCCCGCCCCACAGTCTCCACCCGCGCCTCAATCGGATCGCTGGTTTTGGTCATGGTGGTGACAGGCGAGGCTTCGGTAAGCCCGTAGGGAATGGTGATCTCCGGCATGTGCATCTCATTTATAACGCGGCGCATCAACTCAATGGGGCAATACGAACCGGACATGATGCCTGTGCGCAGGCTTGACTTGTCGAACATGTTGAACATCGGATGGTTCATTTCCGCTATGTACATGGTCGGCACCCCGTACACCGCCGTGCATTTTTCCTTCTGAATTGTCGCAAGCACGACAAGCGGATCGAAGTTTTCAACCGGCGCGGCGGTCGCGCCGTGGGTGAGAATCGCCATCATGCCAAGAACAAGGCCAAAACAGTGGAAAAACGGCACCGGCAGACACACGATGTCTTTGTCCGTCATTTTTTGGCACTCGCCGATGCTGTAGCCGTTGTTGAGGATATTCCGGTGCGTCAGCATGACGCCTTTGGGAAAACCCGTGGTGCCGGAGGTGTACTGCATGTTCGCCACATCATTGGCCCCGCATGAGGCTTCAATCGCGCGAAGCTCCGCCATATCCGTATGCCGTCCCAGCAACAGCAACTCTGGAAAACTGTACATGCCCCGGTGTTTTTGCTGCCCAATGTAGACTATGCTCCGTAAATAGGGGAACTTTTCCGAGTTCAGGCACCCCCGCGGCGAAGTTTTTATCTCCGGTACAAGCTCATTCACCATAGACACATAATCACTCTCGCGGTATCCATCGCTCAAACAGATACAGGCGAGATCGGACTGCTTCATCAGGTACTCAAGCTCGTGGGTTTTGTACGCGGTGTTCACCGTAACCAGCACCATGCCGGCGCGGGCGGACGCGAACAGAACCGTGAGCCAATCCGGCACATTGGGCGCCCAAATGCCGATATGGTCGCCTTTCGCAAGCCCGATGGCGAGAAATCCCCGCGCGAGATCATCAACCCGCTTGTCAAATTCGGCGTACGTCCACCGCAAATCGCGATCCGCGTATATGATAAACTCACGATCCGGGTATTCCTGGGCGTTCTTCCGCAACACCGCGCTTAAAGTCGTTTCAAATTTTATAGCCACGATTGCCCTCCATTACGCCGGATTGTAAATTACGGCCAATATCCTCACCGGCTGCTTGTCGGCGGAAAGGAGGCGGTGAGGGGCTATCGAATCATAAAAGACCGAATCGCCCGCATGAAGAATGTACGTGTCGGCGCCGTACTCGAGCGAGAGACAGCCGTTCAAAACATAGATAAATTCCTCGCCCTCGTGGGTGGATTTCGTCTGTTCCGCGTCAACCGCGATGTCCACGATAAACGGCTCCATGTGTCTGCCGCTCTTGTCCGCGGCGAGCGCCTTGAACGTAAGCCCATGTCGCTCATCCGCGCCACTTGCGACGTTTGCGTCCGAAGGCAGTCCGGTTATGAAGCGAGGGGTCTCATCCGCGGCGCCGGCGCGGGTGATTACGGGGCCAAGGCATTCATTGTCATCAAGAAGCGTCCCCAGTCTGACGCCCAGGGCGCGTGAAATCTTGAGAAGCGGGGCAAGGTCGGGAATATGACCATTTTCAGTAATACGTTTAATAAGCTCGAGACTTAATCCACTGCGTTCAGCCAGCGTCTCATTGCTGACGGAATATGTTTTGCACAATTCAACAATTCGTTCTCCAGGGGTCGGCATGATCTTCTCCTCTATCAATATTGCGCAAGCATATCAAAACGGGAGTGAATATGCAAGGACTGGAGACTCGCCGCGCTTTCCCGAAACCTACAGGGTCCACAGGACATTCAGCGACGGGACAATACTCCAGAGGCCGCTTGCTACCCTAGTGGTATAGGGCAGTCCGAAAAGAATGACAAGCGCGGCGGCGTATTCGCCTGCCGGATCCTTCGGATATCCCCTGCCGTCCGCCATGATAACGATCATTCCGGCGCATCAACAAGGGCTGGCGGACAGAGGCGTGTTCCCCAGCTACGCCGGGGCGCGGAATGACCCAGGCAAACCGCAACCCGATCCGCCTGCTGGCGGCGAAGCAGTCGCTGGCCTGTCACGAGAAATTTTTTTG
>JAIRTS010000284.1 GCA_031254795.1 Treponema sp. | reverse complement strand
GGAGTCAAATTCATCGGAAAGAACCCGGCTGTCCAAGACTTTGCCAACATCCGTAAAATGTTTGCCGTCTGTTGAATACCGGAAGACGCCGCTATGTTCCCGCGCCGAAAGTCCCAGCCACACCGGACCCTCCTCCGGCAGAGTGGGACCCTCCTCGCGGGAAAAGCCTCCGGCGATCATGGACAGTACCGTAAGCGTCCGTCCACGGCTTTCATCGTGGGTCACGGCCAGCAGGTACTGATTGCGTTCATCGTAACGCCAGCAAAGACCCGCCAGTTCCTGAAAACTATGTGGAGTAAAGTCCACGCAGGTTTCGGCTTCAAAGGAAAAATCTGTCTGCCGCCGGGCAAGCAGGGTTTGTCCATACGGGGAAACCGGAGATTGTCCGCCACGCAACCTGAGACAGCCGGGACGCTCGCTCAAAGAATACCGCTCAGGATCGGCGGGCGTTCGCAATGTCTTAAAATCTCCGTGGATGGCGGTTCCGTCAAAAGAATACAACCACTCCCTTGCGGGCGCAAGGGAGGAAGCTGTTCCGGCGTTTTGCAGAGGCGCTTCAAAACTGTCCGCAGGATAATTCTGCCGCCCTCCATCTTCGCCTTTTACATAGGGCCAGTCCTCATGCCAAACCAACTCGGCGATTGCAGTTTCCCTGCCGAGAACACAGTTTTTCGTGCCGGCAAGCGGCCGTCCGCACAGATAGGCCATGTAGGTGCGACCGCGCGCGGTTTCACACCAACTCGCGTGCCCCGCCTTTTGCAAGCGCAGATCCGGCTTGTCTCTGGAACTGATAAGGGGGTTGTGAGGATGTATGACGTACGGGCCTTCAATGGAACGGGATCGCGCCACCGTGGCGGCGTGGTTGTACACCGTACCGCCCTCGGCGGTAAGAAGGTAATACCACCCGTTGCGCTTGTAAAGATGCGGGCCTTCCACACAGCCTATTGAGGAGCCGGTGAAAATCTTCCGCACAGGGCCGGAAAGTCTTTTCTCCGTCGCCTTATATTCCTGAAGCAGAATGCCCGTAAATTGGGGTCCTTCGGGATCCACGCTCCGCCGGTAGTCCCATTCCATGTTCACCAGCCACTTTCTGCCGTCGTCATCATGGAACAGAGAGGGATCAAAACCGGAGCAATTGAGAAACACCGGATCTGACCAAGGTCCTTCGATGGATGGGGCTGTGGTGAGATAGTTGGAACAGTCTTTCCAGGGACCTGCGTTCCATGTACGCACGTTGCTGTACACGAGCCAGAAAAGGCCGTCGCTATAGCTTAAACAGGGCGCCCAAACGCCGCAGGAAGCTCGCTCCCCTTCCATATCAAGCAATCGCTTTTCCCGTAATGGCGAAGGCAGAGCTTCCCAGTTTGCCAGGTCTTTGGAACGGCGCAGTTCCACGCCGGGATACCACTCAAATGTGGAATTGGCGATGTAAAAATACTCTCCTACCCTTAGTAGCGATGGATCCGCGTGGAACCCTGCAAGCGCCGGATTGACAATTCGGGACATAGTTCATTTCTCCTTTTAACCACGCTGATGACGCCGGTTTGTAGTTTTCATACTATACCATAAGTTAGAGCTTTTCCCAAGACCCGACTCACAGGGATTTACCGGCGCTTTGCGGGTTGGCTTTGAGAATCCAATCATGGTTTTCAGAACTTCCCTCTTTCATAAAAAAATTCAGGCGATAACGCGTTCAATTCCATTTTCTCCCCGAAGGCGGCGGCGCCGCTCCTTTCCACGCCTTGCGACGACTATTCACTAATCCTTCGCAATGCGCTATACTGATCAATCAAGGCAAATCCAATTGGAAATCAACAACACAATAGCTGAACAGTGGAAAGGACGGGAACTGTGGAAGCTCCTTTTCCCCCTGATAGTGGAGCAAATGCTCACGGTTACTATCGGTATGGCGGATACGGTCATGGTGGCGAGCGTCGGGGAACACGCAGTGTCGGGCGTGTCTCTGGTAGATTCCATCAACATACTGCTGGTCATTGCGTTTGGCGCGCTTGCGACAGGCGGCAGCGTGGTGGTCAGCCAGTATATCGGCAGGCGGAATACAAAGAAAGCGCGCGTCGCCGCCCGCCAGCTAATGTACACAACAGCGGCTGTGTCATTGGCGATCACGCTTTTTACCCTGGTGTTATGCGTTCCCATACTGCGCCTTGTGTATGGACGCATTGAAATGGATGTCATGAAAGCCGCGAAAACGTATTTTATTTTGAGCGCGATAAGTTATCCGTTTCTTGCGATTTACAACGCGACGGCTTCCCTGTACCGAAGCATGGGAAACAGCCGAATTTCCATGCTGATTTCCATGCTCGTCAACATTCTCAATATAACCGGCAACGCCGTTTTGATTTTTGGCTTTCATCTGGGCGTACTCGGCGCCGGTCTGGCTACGATGGCGAGTCGCGCGGCCGCCGCCTTTGTTTTAATGGCGGCGCTTGTATCGGACAAGTACAGCCCCATTTCCCTCGCGGGCTTATTCAACATCCGGCTTAACGGCGGCGTCATCCGCAGCATTTTGAAAGTGGGCGTCCCAAGCGGCGTGGAAAGCTCCATGTTTCAAATCGGAAAGATACTCGTGTCCCGTATTTTCACTACATTCGGCACTGCGGCTATCGCCGCCAACGCGATCAGCGGCTCCATCAACTCTTTTACTTCCATGCCCGGATCCGCTATCGGCATTGGCATGATGACTATTGTGGGGCAATGCGTGGGCGCGCAAGATTTCAACAGCGCCCGGCGCTTCGCAAGGAGACTGATGAAGATCGCCCACTGTATGGCGCTGGCGTTGAGCGCCGCAGTCGTTCTATTGATGAATCCCCTCCTGAATATGTTCAATCTCAGCGCTGAAGCGAAAGAGATAGCGAAAACGTTGCTATGGACAAGCTGCGTCATGTCGCCTGTACCGTGGCCATTGAGTTTCACCCTGCCGAACGCCTTGCGCGCCGCCGGAGACGCCCGTTTTGTCATGATCGTCGCGGCAAGCTCCATGTGGGCTGTCCGAGTCAGCGTCGCGTATCTCCTGGCCTATCCGCTGGGAATGGGGCCGTCTGGCGTGTGGATAGCTATGACGGCGGACTGGTGCGTACGCGGCGCGTTTTACGCGTGGCGATGGCGGCGTGGAGGCTGGCAGAACAAAAACACGCTTATCGAAGGATGAGCATGGCGAAATTTGCGGGCGATTGCTCGTAAATTTTCTTATGACGGCTTAAAAAGCGGATTCTTTCATTAAACGCTTGTTAGAAACGTATAAAGTTGCTATATTTTATAATATGCCGATTCTAAAAAAGAATTGGATCAATTCCATTATGGACGAGGTTTGCCATGAAGCTATACAGCCGGGGACAGGTGATCTTTTTTTCTATTATTAGCGCATGTATTGTGTTTGTGTGTGCGGTAGGGTTCGGATATCCGCGTCTTCCCGCAAAAAGCGTGGATGTCGCGGCGGAAACAGCGAAAACCACCGGAGCGGAAGAACCGCCGACCGGGTTTGAGTTGGACGCCCGGCCCGTCCGGCCATCTCCTTTGCCAGCTGTCACACCCTTGAATATGGCGTTTCAGGCCTACACTGAAGACGAGCGGGAAAATATTGCGGTGTACGAGCGGTTCAACAGCGCGGTGGTGAACATCACTACGGAAACCGTGGCGATCAACTGGTTTTTGGAGGCGGTTCCTCAAGATGGCGGCTCCGGCTCCGGCTCCATCATCGATTCAAGGGGCTATGTGCTTACCAACAACCATGTGATAGAAAAAGCGAACAAAGTGTTCATCAACCTTGCGGACGGCAGTCAATATGAAGGGAGACTCATCGGCGTTGATCCGGAAAACGACATCGCGGTACTTAAATTCACTCCGCCGAAAGGCGTGGAATTGAGCGTCATTCCATTCGGCGATTCAGGCAACCTCAAAGTCGGCCAGAAAGTTCTCGCCATAGGCAATCCATTTGCGCTGGAACGCACCTTGACCGTCGGCATCGTGTCGGGGTTGGGACGTCCCATTAAAACGTCCAACCAACGCATCATTCGGGACATGATACAGACGGACGCTTCCATCAATCCGGGCAATTCGGGAGGGCCCCTGCTTGACACGCAGGGACGCATGATCGGCATCAACACCATGATCTATTCGCCGTCCGGCGGTTCCGTGGGCATCGGCTTCGCCATACCGGTGAATACGGCGAAACGGGTCGTTTCTGAGCTTATTCAGTACGGAAAAGTCCGCCGAGGCTGGATCGACGCATCCGTTGTACAACTTTTCCCCAGTCTTGTCAAATACGCCCGGTTGCCGGTGTCTACAGGACTGCTGGTTTCCCGCACCAAGCAGGGCGGTCTTGTCGAGAGAGCCGGCATACGCGCCGGAACAGAACCGGTGCGCTACGGATCAAGCATTCTGTATCTTGGGGGCGACATTATCACCAAGGTGGACGGCGTTAAGATCGAAACGCTTGCGGATCTGTACTCGTCCCTTGAAGACAACAAGCCTGGCGACAGGGTGCCGGTGGAAATCCTCCGCGGCAACAAACTTATCAAACTGGACGTACAACTTGTGGACAGGGAAGAAGTTCTGGGGCAGTAAGAGAGCGCATCCAACGCATCCCGCCTTTTAGAGCGCCAGCTAAAGGGCGGAGCGGTTATTCCTCAATTTCTTTGATGTTGTAGGGCGTGCCTTGATACACAAAGTTGAGCCAGTTTGAGAAAAAGAGGTGCGCGTGCGCCCGCCACCGTACAACCGGCGTTTTGTCCGGGTCGTCATGGGGATAATAGTTCTTTGGAATTGCGATGGGCAATCCCTTGCCCACGTCCCGCTTGTACTCCCTGTCCAAAGTTAGCGAATCGTATTCCAGATGCCCGGTGACATAGACTTCCCTTCCCTCACGCGCCGTAACGATGAAGACGCCAGTGTCTTCGCTTTCGGACTGAATGGCAAGCCACGGCGCTGCGGCTATTTTGTCGCGGTCGCTTGTGGTGTGCCGCGACTGAGGCGCGAGAAATTCATCGTCAAAGCCCCGGAACAACGTTGTAAACCGCTCGTTGACGCTGTGAGGGAAAATGCCGAATAGTTTTTGCGGCAACGGCATCTTAGGTACGCCGTAATGGTAGTAAAGCCCCGCCTGAGCGCCCCAGCAAATGTGCAAGGTTGACCACACGCGGGTTTTTGACCAATTCATAAGACGGGTCAGTTCATCCCAATAATCGACCTCCTCAAAGGGAAGCGTCTCAACCGGCGCGCCGGTAATGATGAGTCCGTCAAAAAATTCGTTCAATATGGATCGGGAATCAACGTAAAATTTTTCAAGATGACCGGGCGGCGCGTTGCGGGATTCATGGGAACTCATGCGGATAAGCGTGATGTCAACCTGGAGAGGGCTATTGCCTAAAAGCCGCAAAAGTTGGATCTCCGTTACAACCGTTGTAGGCATAAGGTTTACGATGGCAACCTTGAGGGGGCGTATATCTTGGTGAATCGCCCGCTCGTGCGTCATAACAAAAACGCGCTCCTCACTGAGCGCGTCAAAAGCGGGCAACGATTTCGGAATTTTTATCGGCATGGCAAAAAGTATGGCAAAAACCGAAAAAAAAAGCAAGGGCTGGAAGCCGGTGGCAAGAGCTGAAGGGTGCGACATGAGGCTTCACTGTGAAGAAACAACCTCGCTCTTCAGGGCGAGGTATTACACCCGCGCTTTCCAATAAAGGGTTCTCTTTGCCTGGATTTGTTCAATACTGTTGAAAATCAGTGAAAATGTCCTATAGTGCGTTCAATAGAAATGTCCTATCTGATAATTTTAGTCAGGAGGATACAATTGGGTAAAAAAAACTAAGT
>JAIRTS010000237.1 GCA_031254795.1 Treponema sp. | reverse complement strand
GGGCTTAACATGGTGGTCATCGACATGAAGGACGACTATGGACGCCTTAGATTCGCCCCGAAAGATCCGCTCATTACGGCGAAGGGCAGGGTCTTCAATCCTGTTGACCTTGACAAATTTCTTGCGGCCATGAAAGAACGGGGCGTTTACACCGTCGCCCGCATCGTGGCGTTCAAAGACCCTGAGTTGGCGAAAAAAGACGGCGGGAAGTACGCGGTCTGGGACGGCTGGAACAACAAGCCGTGGCAGGGTTATTACGACCGCAAAGTGAAAAAAACGGACGCGGACGCGGGCGCGCGTGTCTTTCCATCAAACGATCCCGATTACGTCATTGAGCGCACGTATGTTGACGAACAGTGGGTGGATCCGTATTCCGAGGAGGTGTGGGCGTACAACGCGGCGGTAGCGAAGGAATTGCAAGACCGGGGCTTTGACGAAATCCAGTTCGATTACATCCGCTTTCCCACTGACGGCGACAACCTGGCGGCTGCCCGGTACCGGTGGCAGGATTCGGGCATGGACAAGGACAGCGCGATCCTCTCGTTCTTGCGGCATGTCCGCGCCCGCATCGACGCGCCTATTTCCATTGATATATACGGGGCGAACGGCTGGTACCGCACCGGCGCGAGGACTGGCCAGGAAGTCGAGCTCCTCGCCCCATACGTAGATATTATCTGCCCCATGTACTACCCCAGCCATTTTGAGCAGACCTTTCTCGCCCAGCAGCCTGCGGAGCTGCGCCCTTACCGCATCTACTACATCGGCACGGGCAGAACGGCTGCTATCGCTCGCAAACAGGCGCTGATACGCCCCTGGGCGCAAGCCTTTTACCTCAACGTGTCCTACGACCGCAGGTATTACAACGAAGACTATGTGCGCCGTCAAATTGAGGGTGTGAACAGCGCGGGCGCCCCAGGCTACACGTACTGGAACAATTCAGGGCGTTATGACGATGTGCCAAAATTCATCGGCGCTAACTAAAACGTCCGCAAGAAACCCCGCGCCAAGCGCTTCCGCGCCCGCTCTCGCGCCCCGCCAATGCCGCGTGAAATTCGCTCTATAGGCTAAAACAGGCGAAGCCGCGGCGCGGCGCGGCTTCGCGGGGAGAGAGCGTTTTGGCCCGCCCTCCAAAAATCAATACCCGTCTGACATGGAGCGGTTCACATCCCGTTGGTAAAGCTCCTGGTAGGCGAAGCTGCGGGTCTTGAGCTTTTCTTTAATGGGCTGGGCGAAAGACGCGTGGCGCCAGAAAATGCCCCGCAATTCCTTGTCGAGCTTCTGGGTGCCTTCGCTTTCCTTGGTTATCCACGTAATGTAGTCGTCAATAAAAGCTTCCTTTACATCGCCTTTCAGTTTCTTTCCGACGAACCACTGGTAATAATAGCCGGTCAACCCCTCCTCCATCCAATAGTACGAAGCCTTTTCTTTGGCGACTTGCCAGCGTAGATCCGCCACCGCCGAAAGCGCGGCCGTCTGGAGGTTTTTGGGATACATGGGAATGGCGATGCGCGCCCTGCTGGTCGCGCGGTTGTAGCGATCAAAGGGTTCCCAGCACACGCCCATATCGCCGTAATTCGGCAGCAACACCACATAGGGGATGATACGGTTCAACTTGCCGCGGTACGTACGGCAAAAGGCTTCCGGGTCTATGCTCTCTATCCACGCAAGCTGGGCGATTATATTTTCACGGACGCCGATCTCGTTGGGGCTACAGTGGAAATACTCCTTTGTCAGAATAGGAAAATGATTTCCCTGCCTGCCTACAGACATCTTGGTCATCTGCCTTATTGTTTCAAACTCCGCGTCAACGGCTTTCATATTGGCTCCCGCGACATTTTTCTCCATGGCGACCTTTGCCCGCAATCCAACCATTTCATCTTCGACTTGCGAAAGCTCCTTATACATGGACGTCATCTCGCGATCAATTCTAAGAAGATACGCCAGCGCGTCTTGGAGTATGCTGAAATACCCCCTTTGTCGCTCACTGTAACATTCGCTTGCGTCCGGGACCCTTCTCGAAGGCTGGCGCTGTGAAATTATCTCAAGCCCCTCTTTCAGGGCGCTTTCCTTCCCCGCCCGTTCTACGCTCTTATTCTTGAGCAGGGTTTTTATTCCTTCAATTTTACCCTGGGCCTTTTCCAGCAACTGTCTCTGGCGATCATTCCCGGGAGATTTGACCGCCTTTGTCTCGTCAGAAGACGAATTCCGAATCACGCCCTCGCTCACGGCTTTGAACCATTCGTCCACATAATAAACCGGCGCATCGTAGCCGTTCTCTATAATGATTTTGGAGAAAAGCTCCCTTTGCTCCGCGCCAAGCAGTTGGGGATGCAACATTCCATACCGGAGCAGAAACCTCTTTGGTTCCGAGAGGGTTTCGGGGGTTTGCCGCGCCACAGAGCGGAGCATTTCCCAGAACAGGGGAACGATCTGCTGGCGGAAAACGCTCTTGTTTTTAGCGTCTGTGGCCGCGCTGTATTTCTGCATAAGGCTGTGCAAACGCGCGCCGCTTTCGCCTGTATTGGAAATAGATTCTTTATAATATGCCAACGGTTGATCGAACGCCTTGGTCGGCTTATCGGCGAAACGTTTTGTAATTTTGGGAAGTTCCGCGTTTAAATCAACTTCCGCCGGCTTTTCGCCGCCGCTTCCATCTTCATTGCTAATTCCTAAAATCGCGTCTAAATTGAGGGGCGTTTCCTCATGCGATGTTGAAGAATCGCCGAGCAAAGCGGCAAGTTCGGGATCTAATTCATCATTAACAGCCATACCGTCCTTCTCCCTACATAAAAGTTTCTTGTAATCAGAGCCTGTCCATGGTATAGGCGCTTATAGAC
The DNA here is from genome assembly GCA_031254795.1 of Treponema sp. Classification (GTDB taxonomy): domain Bacteria; phylum Spirochaetota; class Spirochaetia; order Treponematales; family Breznakiellaceae; genus JAIRKH01. Next base: position 2,276 of record JAIRTS010000237.1, on the reverse strand, counting down.
AGACACTAATTATTATAGAGAAGATTGGACAGATGTCAAGTTGCCGGCGTGATTGGCGGCTGCAAATTTCGCTTTAAATGAAAGGATGTTTGTTTTCTGTTGTTCAAATATGAAATCCCGTTTTTCCTTTTGCGTCCTCTTGCACAAATAAACGCAAATGTTTTACTATCTTCTTAATTCCTGCTATGGGAAGAAGCGCGGACGTCAGTTCGTGATATTCACACGCGCGGTGGAACGCCGCATTATAGGAGCGAAAATGAAAAAAATTGGGTTCCTGCTTATTGCCGTTATAGCGCTTCTCGCAGGCTGTCAGAAGAAGAACGGCAACGCAAGGCCATCTGACGGAGGAGAGGCGTCGAAAAGACTCTACATTTACAACTGGACGTATTACACGCCTGCTTCGGTCATTCAGAAGTTTGAGGCGGAGTACGGAGTTACGGTGGTGTATGACGAGTTCGCCTCAAATGAAGACATGTACGCCAAGATTCTGGCTGGCGGCAGCGGGTACGATATTGTGTTCCCCTCCGGTGATTACGTGTCCATTATGGCTAAGCAGGGCATGCTTGAGAAGATCGACCGGTCGAAACTCTCAAACCTTGTCAATATTGATCCGTTGGTGCTTGAAAAAGCGACCTATGATCCGAACATGGAGTACAGCGTTCCGTACTACTGGGGGGCTGCCGGCATAGCGGTCAATACGGCGAAGGCGCCGGTTTTTGAGCGATCATGGAATATATTCAGCGACGCGGCTCTCAAAGGGCGCATGACCATGTTGGATGATATGAGGGAAGTCATGGGAGACGCGCTTGTTTCCCTCGGCTACTCAGTCAATACGGGCGATCCGGCGGAAATTGAAGCGGCGAAGAACCTGATAAACACGTCGTGGAAGCCGAACCTTGTCAAATTTGACGCCGAGGCGTTTGGAAAAGGTTTCGCCAATGGCGACTTTTGGGTCGTGCAGGGATACGCCGAAGTGGTTTTTGAAGAAATCGCCGACAACGAAGAGCTTAAAAACAGCACGGTCTTTTTCATTCCAGAGCAGGGGGGACCCGCCTACATCGACAGCATGTGCATCCTTAAAGGAGCGCGAAACCTGGATCTCGCGTATAAATTCATTGATTTTATCCACCGCCCTGAAATTTACGCGGAATTCGCCGATTATTTCGGTTTTCCTGCCACCGCGAATGTTCCTGCGCGTCAATACCAGAAGGTTGATCCCTATTATCAAGCCCAGCATTTGGCGAACACCGAGTTGAAAGACGACCTCGGCGAGGCGCTTGAGCTTTACAACGCCGCGTGGTTCGAGTCGATCAGGATTAGCGAGTGATTGACGGCGGAACTTGATCCAATGCGGTTGCAGCCGGCTTCCTTGAAGGCCTTCAAGGAAGCCGATCATGGCTTCCCTGTTTTTTTTCCCTTGCTTCTTGTTTTTCCAAAGTTGCTTCTTGCTTTTGTCCTTTATTGGAGAGCGCGAGTGTACTACCCCGCGCTTTAGGACGGGGTAGTACAGTTTTGAGGAATTTTGAAAAGAATCCGCCGTATAAAAGAAAGCCCGCAAGCCCAGCCGCCATGACAAGCGGCGCAGGGCCTACGCCTCCAAAAGCCGAAAGCGAGAACGCGATCAGAAATATGAGAAAGGAAAGGCGCGTTCGCCGCGCCGCGCGATTTTCGGCGCGAAAAACCGTCGAATCTTGCGTGGCGGCGGGCTTTTTGGGGAAAAATCCGGCGCAGAGTTTTGCCACGGTGGACAGAATCAAGGCGCCTGCCGCGATCCTGACGCCGGTAAAGGCGTGTTGTACGGGTGGATAGCCGGCGAAACGCGCCGCGCATAGCGCAAGCGCGGTGACAAGCGTCACGCCCGGCAGTACAAAGCCAATGGTGGCGACCACGCCGCCCGCCGCGCCTTTCCGCTTGCAGCCGATAAAGGTCGACATGTTCACCGCGATGACACCGGGCGTCACTTGAGCGATGGCGTAGTAATCCAACGCCTCGTCCATCGTTATCCAGCCCCTCTTTCCAATGATTTCACGTTCCAATACCGGCATCATCGCGTAGCCGCCTCCAAACGTGACACATCCCATTTTGAGGAAGATGATAAAAAGGTCAATCAATTCTTTCCTGGTTTTGAAACTGCGGCCATAGATTTAGATGAAAAAGCGGGCTTTTGACCACTTTCCCTCTTTCAGCCTTTTTAAGGCGCGTTGTTAAAAGACACGCGCCAGTCGGTTTTTCGTACCGCTTGTTTCCTGTTTGTATTGATAGTATCATATAACGCG
>JAIRTS010000230.1 GCA_031254795.1 Treponema sp. | reverse complement strand
TACCAGCTTACGGATTCCACCGGCAGGTTGTCCCCCTTGAAATAGCTGGGATTGCTTCCCATCACCTCGACCCATTCCTTCTGCGTCACTTCATACTTTCCGATATAGAATGGCTTGCTTATCGTCACACTGCGCTGTGTCTCATCATTGAGTCTCTCAGCCTCCGTTGAAGGGCTTCCCATCGTGAACATCCCGCCCGCTATCCTCACCATGTTCGCGGGCATGGGTTTTTGCCCCGGCGAGAGCGCCTGCGCCGGATCCCCGTTCAGCGCGGCGGCAAGCTCCGGCATCAGATCCAGTCCCTGCGAAAAGTTTTGGTAGCGTTTCTCATACCCGTCTATATACGAGCCGTCTCGTATGTCCAGCACGTCGGCGGTAAAGCTGGTCAGCGTCCCCAGCTTCTGCGCCGAGCTTGCAAGCACATATTGCGCGTTCTTTCCGACGCCCAGCCGCTTCACCCGTTCTTGATCCGTCAGTCCGCTCCGTTGCCGGTTATGCTCCTCAAGCACTTTTTGCAGGCTCTCCGTTCTCGGCAACACCGCGTACTTGTTCCCGTTCGCCAGCCCTATCGCCAATATCTGCGCCAATACCTGCGCGTCGCTCTCATTCACCCCGTTTATGTTGTCGAACGGTGGAACGGACAAGCCGGGCAGCTTGCTCGTGTCCCGCCTCACGTGTCGCGCCAAATTCCGCGCCATAGCGGGGATCATGTCAGCTATTTCTTCAATGTTTTGATATGTCTGGTAGTCTCCGGCTATCTGTTGCAAGCTCTCAACGTCCAGGACGCTCACCAACACCAGATTTTGATTTCCAAACTTCGTTATATATCCGGCCATCACGTGCGAGGCATTCAGTTGTTTCCCCAACTCAAAGATCGTGTCCGCGTCCGTCAGCCCTGACATGCGCTGGAACCGCTGCTCAAACTGCATGAACGCCTGTGTTGTCCGAGTCACCAGAGTCACCTTGGTAAACGCGCTCCGCAAGTCCCGCTGCCGCGCAAACGCGGACACGATGTACTCCCCATCGCTTGTCTGCCCGCCGGTGAAGGGCAACAACGCGATCTCTTTTCCCTGCCCGAAGACGTTCAGCGCGGACAGCGTCAGTATTATGAATACAAATTTTTTCTTCATGGGTTTCTCCTTTGGAGAGCTATATGGAAGCGCACTCGCTTTCATTTTATATATTCAAATATAGCACATATCCCGCTTTTGTCCAAGAATGCGAACAAGAACACGAACGACGCGAATTTTTGGTTTGAGGAGCGCGCGCCATAGTTTGTGTAAGCGTCAAAAAGATTAAGTATGGAGAATAGATTCAGAAATAGCGGATCACGAGCGGGGTTTTGGGGAATTGAGGGGAATTGCCGGGAGCCTGTTTGCAAAGGGCTTGCGTATCGCGCAATGAAAGCGGCGAGGCTTTTTTCCGCCGGCCTTCGAGCATACCCCTGGCAAATTTGGCGTCGCCGCCCTGCTGGTGTCAGACACTGGTGGTGAAATCCGCGTCAATGCGGGCGTACACGGAGGCGCGCCGCTCATCACTTCCAGCGTCACCGCGACTCCATCCGCCGCAGGTATGGTCGTCCGGGCGTTGTGTCCGTATGGCTCGCTAGGCTCTTCGGACTCCGGCTTGGACGCCGTTTCAGCAGGGTAGGGGAGGCGCGCAACCGTCGGCCGCGCGCCGTTTTTACAATCTCCCGTTCACTTCGGCGAGCCGCCTGAGCTTTTTGGCAAGCGCGGCGCTGGCGCCGTCTCCGCCACCGCTCAACACGTCAGGCGACATACGCCACCGCCAGTTTCCTCCAAGGGTGGAAGGCGCGTTCATGCGGGCTTCCGCGCCCAGACAGAGATAATCCTGCATGGGGATGACGGCGAGGTCGGCGACGCTGGAAAGCGCGGCGCGGATGAATCCCCGAACGCCGTCAACCGGATTATCCACGCCAAGATAATCTTTGGCAAGCTCAACGTCTTCGCGCCGTGCGCTTGCGAACCAGTCGAGAGTGGTGGTGTTGTCATGCGTGCCCGTGTACACAACGCAGTTACGCGGGTAGGTGTAGGGCATGTAGTCGCTGTTTTCCCGTGAATCAAAGGCGAATTGCAACACCTTCATGCCAGGATAGCCGGAAGCGGCAAGCAGGGCTGAGACCTCCGGCGTACGATAGCCCAAGTCTTCGGCGATAATAGCGGCGCCGGGCAGCGCCTTGTTGACCGCATTGACAAACGCCAGTCCCGGCCCCTGCGTCCATTTGCCGTTTGAGGCGTCCGGCGCGCCGTAGGGGATCGAATAGTAAGTTTCAAAACCTCGAAAATGATCGATCCGCACTACATCGTACAACGCGCTGTTTTCCTTAATACGGGAAATCCACCACGCGAAACCCGTTTCAGCCATCTTCTCCCAGTTGTAAAGCGGATTGCCCCATAGTTGACCTTTCGGCGCGAAGGCGTCAGGCGGACAGCCCGCCACCCGGACGGGCATGTGATCCTCGTCAAGTTGGAAAAAATCACCGTTCGCCCACACATCGGCGCTGTCAATGGCGACATAGATCGGCATGTCCCCGATAATCGAGATGTTTTTGCTATTGGCGTAGCTCTTTATGTCATTCCATTGGGTGAATGCGAGAAATTGCAAAAAAGCGTTGTATCGCGCCGCTTCGGCAAGGTCTTTCCCATGCCGTTCAAGCGCGGAGGGGTCACGCAGGCGTATATCCCGCTCCCATTCGAGCCATGAGACGCCTCCATGCGACTTCTTGAGCGCCATGAAAAGACAAAAGTCCTTGAGCCACGAGTCGTTTTTCTCGCAAAAACGCGTAAAATCCGTGTTTGCCTCAAGCGTGTGGCGGACGCGGGAAAAAGCGCGGGACAAGACAATCTCCCTGTTCCGGTACAAAAGCGCGTAATCCGCCGTATCGGGACTCCGCCCCCAGTCCAACGCCGTGATTTCCCGTTTTTCAAGCAACCCCTGTTCGCAGAGGGCGTCAAGATCAATGTAGTACGGGTTTATCGCAAAGGCTGAAAAACTCATGTACGGGCTGTCGCCCCAGCTTGTGACTCCAAGGGGAAGCATTTGCCAGTACTTCTGCCCCGCGCGCTCAAGAAAATCGATCCAGTCTTTCGCCATTTTGCCGAAACTGCCGATGCCGTATGGCGAAGGCAGGCTGGAAACCGCAAGCAGGATGCCCGAAGCCCGCGCGAACATGCGCTTCTCTTCTTGCATGGCGGCTCAACCCTTCACCGATCCGGCGGTGACGCCTTCAATAATGTACCTCTGGCACGAGAAATAGAACGCGATTATCGGGAGAATCGCAAGTACGATGATCGCCATCATGTTTCCCATGTCGATTGAACCGTATCCGGTGCGAAGGTACTGAACCGCGACCGGAATTGTCCGGTATTCCGAGCCGATAAGCAGGAAGGGAAGCAGGAAGTCGTTCCAAATCCACATGGCGTTTATGATGGCGACCGTGATGGCAATGGGCGAGAGCATGGGCAACACGATGTTGAAAAACGCGCTGATGGGCGTGCAGCCGTCAATGGTGGCCGCTTCCTCAACCGCGATGGGTACGGACTTCACAAATCCGCAGAACAGAAACACGGATTGTCCGGCTCCAAAGCCGAGGTAAACCACCAAAATTCCCACCGGATTGTCAAGGTGCAACATATTCGCCACTTTCGTAAGCGGGAACATCACCATCTGAAATGGCACTATCATGGCGAACACAAAAGCGAAGTACAACAGGTTGTTGAACCCCTCGTTTTGCCGCGTTATGTACCAGCCGGTCATGCTTGAAAAAAGCACGATAATCGCCACGGAGAAAACCGTGATAAACAGCGACCAGCAGAACGCCATGGGAAAACCGGTCGCGGCGACTCCGTGGACGTAGTTGTCAAGCCCGACAAAAGAATCATTTGCGGGAAAGGCGAAGGGAACATCCGATATGAAGAGTTTTCCCTTGAACGAATTCATCAGTATCAGCAGAATGGGGGCGATAAATATCAACGCGGCGACTATCAGAACCGCGAACACCAGTATTTTTCCCGCCAGGGTTTTTTTTGAGGATTGCAGGGAATTCAATTTTCAACCTCCCGCTTTCTCGTAATGGAAAGCTGAATAAGCGAAACAATCACCACCATGATAAAGAACATGATGGCTTTCGCCTGTCCAACCCCTTCCCACCCGTTGCGGCTGTAGAAGGTGTTGTAAATGTCAAGGGCGACCATAGCGGTGCGCTTCGCCGGAAGTCCGGCGGTGAGCGAAAGGTTTTGATCGAACATTCTGAATGAGTTGGTGATTGACAAAAACATCGTAATCGTGATGGACGGCATGATGAGCGGAATCGTGATCCGCGTCAATGTCGTCAGTTTTCCGGCGCCGTCGATCTGCGCCGCTTCCATGAGTTCTTCCGGTATGTTTTGAATGCCCGCGATGAAGATGATCATCATGTATCCGGCGTATTGCCAACAATTCAGGATCACAAGGCTCCAGAATCCGTATTTGGGATCAACCGTGATGGTGACCCCGAAAATGCTGAGGTACCCGTTGATGATAAACTGCCAGATATAGCCAAGCACGATGCCGCCGATGAGATTAGGCATGAATATCAGGGTGCGGAACACGTTTGTCCCCTTATAGCCGCGGGTCAGGAACAACGCGAGGGTAAAGGCGAGCGCGTTGATGAAGATCACAGATGTTATGGTGAACCGCGCTGAGAAACCAAGCGCGTTCAGAAAATCAGGGTTGGAGAAAGCCAGCGCGTAGTTGCTCAATCCAACCCACCGCGCGTCAAGCACGGTGGTAAACCGTGTGAATGACAACACGATGCCCGTCAAAAAGGGCAGGACAAACGCTACGACAAACGCGACAAGCGTGGGCCCTACGAAAAACCAGAAATACTTTGAAATCGATCTGTTCATAAAAACCTCCTTTCTCCTATGGTTATTTATTGAGTCTTCACTCAAATTTGATTCTTTAATTGAGGCTATTCCAAAACTTCAGTTTTGAAACAGCCTCAATTCGCAACGGGGTAGCCTCCCCGTCGATCCGAATGGCCGCAACCTCCAGTTCGCGCTTGTCGCGGTTGAAGCGGACGCCGCGTGCAGAACTTTGGCGTTAGGCCAGACGCTATTATAAATTTCATTGCAGTCGAAGATTCGCCTGACCTTCGTTCAAACCAGCGCGACATTTGCCGCGCCGACCCTCTGATTCGCAAACTCCATGTTCGTGTTTGCCGCGCGGAGGCTCGTCAGGTAAAAAAATTACTATTTTCACAGTTAAAGTGTAACATTAGTATGATCATGTGTCAATATATTTATCGTCAATAAGTGATACGTTCACGCATAAGATTAACAAGGAAAAAGCGCGAAAGAGAAAGAACGGCGTATACCCGAAAAAATTCAAGGCCAAAGTTGCGGCGCCGGCGCGGAAGCGCGAAAAA
>JAIRTS010000228.1 GCA_031254795.1 Treponema sp. | reverse complement strand
GACTCGAACCCCCTACCTGCTGCTTAGAAGGCAGCTGCTCTATCCGGGTGAGCTAGTGTCACAGGGCAAAACCACCGCACAGGACGGTGTTAGACCTGGGCTATTTCAAAAACTCGCGCCATAAGGCATGTTTTGGAACAGCCCCTTATTAATAACCGGCGTTGCCGAGCGTTTTTTCACTCGTACAAACGTTACGCCTTGCCACCACGAAAATAAGCCCGCGTCGTCGTCTGCTTATAAGCGCCTTCGTCCTCGCTTCTGACGCCCCGAAAATAAACCCGCACCTGCTTATAGGTGCCTTCGCCTTCGCTCTTTGTCTCAATATCGGCGATATCGTTGAGCGTGGTGTGAATAAGACGACGGTCGAACGGGTTCATGGGTTCAAGCAGAATGGAGTTTCTCGTTTCCCGCACCCGATCCGCGACGGTGTAGGCGAGGCGCACCAACGATTCTTCCCTGCGGATACGGTAGTTTTCACTGTCGAGGATCACCCGCAGGTCTTCTCTGCCGAGCTTGCCTGCGTAAATATTCGCCAAAAGCTGCAAAGCGTCCAAACTTTTGCCTTTTTTTCCGATTAAAATAGATGAATTCTCCGATTCAATTTTAAGGCCTATTTTACGGTCTTCACGGAATTGAACGCTTATCTTCCCCGGATACCCCATTTTTTCAATGAGAGTCTCCAAAAATTCGAGCAGTTTTTGCTCAAAGTCATTTTGGGCGGCAGGATCATTGAAGCCGGTTCGACGATTTCTTTCGTTTTCTTTTTCACTTACGCCGCCGGTGGAAGTTTCCGTACCCTGCGCAAGCTCAGTCCGCCCCACACGCAGAGCGCCTCGCTCTGCGCCGCGTTGCGTTTGCGCCGCCTGACTTGTATGGATTTTGATTTTTACAAACCCCTTTTTAAACAACCCGCCGCGTTGAGCCTCAATGATTTCAACATCAAACGCATCTTTTTCAAGTCCCAGTTCCGCCGCAGCCCGATCTATAGCCTCTTTTTCAGTGCGGCCTTCAAATTCATAAACCATATATTTTCTCCTGTAAGGCGTTTCCCAACATACATCTCAAGAACGACAGCGCCGGGAAAGCGCTCTGTGCATTAAATTCCCAAGAACGGATCGTTCATCGCTTTTTTTTCTTCTTGGGCGGCAGTTTAAGCGATTCTTCGGCCTGAGTCGCAAGCGCGGCGCGCTGAGGCGCAAGGTACTTATTTATCGCCAACTGCTGAATCAAACTCAATACGTTGGACATAATCCAATAGATAAGCAACCCGGACGGCACATCGTACAAAATAAAAAAGAACATTACCGGCATACCGTACATCATTATTTTCATCTGCGTCCCACCCGCCTGACCAGGCGTCTGGGTGATCTTGCCGTAAAGAAGTTGGGAAGCCACATAGATAAAGGGCAAGGCGCGGATGGCTGTCCAGCCGAGAAGCGGCAGGCTGAAATTATTCGGGAAAGAGAACACGGCTTCGGGCAGGGAAAGATCCGGTATCCAACCTGAAATAAACATGGCTCCGCGCAGATCGAAGTGGGTGTTAAACAGGTTGTACATCGCAAAAAAAATGGGAATCTGAATCAACATGGGAAGGCAGCCCGCCATGGGGTTGTACCCTTCCTTTTTGTAGAATTCCGCCATTTCCTGATTCAGCTTCTGAGGGTTGTCTTTGTACTTGGCCTGCAGGTCTTTGATTTTCGGAGACAGCGCCTGCATACGCAGGGTAGACTCTGAACTCTTGCGGGTAAGCGGGAACATAATCACTTTTACCAGCAACGTAAGAAGAATAATGGCGACGCCGTAGTTAGGTATAATGTTGTAAAAAAACATAAGAAGCCATTTTAGTGCCGTCTCAAACGGAGCGAGTATGCCGGAGGTGTTGGCCAGCTTAATAAGCTCGGTGTTGGTGAGGTTGAAGCTGTTTTTGCCATTGTTGTAAACTCCAAGCGCGTCTTGAGACTTTGGCCCCAGATAAAAACGGTAAGTGTCTTCGGTTCGGGACGAGTTCAGGCTTGGACGGATGATGTACAAGCGGGAAGCCCCGGCTATTCCCGGCTCCGGCTTGGTGGAAAACGCTATGTCAAACTGAGATGGATAGGGAATGGCGATTAAGGTAAAGTACTTTCCCGCGACGCCCGCCCATGATGGCCGACCGCCGATAATGGTCGGTCCATTGTCATTCACTTTTTCCTGTTTCAGTTTGCCGTTTGTATAGGTGTAATAATGCCGATACTCATAGCGCTGATCGAGCTTGTCAAAAGCGGGCCCAAATTGCGGCGCGGATCCCAGCGTATAGGAGACGCCAGAGAAATTATAGCCCGTTCCCTGAGAGCCGTCCAGTGTAATGGTGAGCTCAAACATGTACTCGTTCGGCCTGAATTCGTAGCGTTTTATCAACTGGAACAGGTTGTTTCCAGAGGGGCTGGTCATGGCGAAGTCGCGGTAAAATTCAACAATGTAATCGGAAACGCGCCGCATATTAAAAAGCGATGTTTCCGGCGCTGTGTTTATGCCGCCAAACGCAATGGCAAACGCATGGGATTCACCGGCGCCGCTTAGCGCCATTTCCACAAAATTCTCTTTATCGCTGTGTTCCTTGAGTTTGTAAGAAACTATGTCGCCGCCGGCGTTGCTTAACGTCACCACGACAAGCCCGTTGTCTATGGTTATCCGCTCTTCACGGTCAGGAGCTTCCACAGAAGCCCCCGCGACTGCCTTGGCGACCGCGCCGTCCGCCAAGGTCTCGCCGCCTGACGGCTGATCCCCGTTTGCCGAGACGGGCGAAACACCGGATTCACCGTTGGCGTCCTCATTCGTCCGTTCCACTGAAACAGACGCGGCGGGCCGTTGGGGGTAAAAAATCCCCTGAATGACATAGAACCCTATGATGACAGCAAGCGAAAGAACCACCGCTAATATTGTATTTTTCTCCACAGAGAGCCTCTTGTTTTATCTAACTTTTAATAGGAATTCATCGCGCCGGCGTCTTCTTCACCCTGTTTCACAGAAACACTCTCACGGCACCGGATCGTAGCCGCCCGCATGAAAAGGATGGCAACGGAGCAACCGTTTGAGCGCCATGAAACCGCCGCGGAAGAAACCATATCTTTCTATCGCCGTGAACGCATACGCGGAACACGACGGAACATACCGGCAACAGGGTCCAACATAGGGTGAAATTACATATTGATAAAACCGTATTAAAAGAAGCGCACCCTTTCGCAAGGGCGCGCTCGCTATCCTACGCGCGCGACTCACCCTCGTTCCTCCAACGCATTCACCGCAAGCAGGTTCGCCCTGGAAAACAATCGCCGCAACTGTTCCATCCGGTCGGAAAAAGTGTCTTTGCCAACCGGATACACCAGCAACGCCAAATCAAACCCCTGCTTGATGCCACACTGCAAATGACGGTACGCTTCCCTTCCCACTCTGCGGCACCGGTTCCGTTCCACGGCGTTCCCGAATTTACGTGAAAAAGTAAACGCTATCCTAGTATGCCCCACGTCATTCTTCAATACAAACAACTTAGCGCCGAAACACGAGCTAACCCTGCCCTCTTTAAATACCGTCCTGATTTCCTCGCGTTTTTTCAGCCGGCATTCCCGCCTGAACCGCAAATCCTCTTCTTTTCGCCTCGCCTCTGAATTCCCTGAATCACTCACGCTTAATACGGTTTTTTCTCATCGGCAACCGTCAGTTTTGACCGTCCCTTTGCCCTGCGTCTTTTCAAGACCAGCCTGCCCCCGCGCGTCTTCATCCTTGCCCGAAATCCGAATTTTCGGTTGCGCTTAACCTTACTGGGCTGATACGTCCTTTTCATGTGTCCTCCTTATTATATTATAGAATCTTTCCCAAGACTTCAACGTACGGAGAAGCCGTCAAACATGCAACCGGTTCATTCATAGGGGAAACCTCTGTCTTGCATATTATAACGCCTAATTGAGATACTACTGAAGCTGTTCCAAAACCAACCCGCGTTGCGTTCGCAAACGCAACGCACAAATATAGCTTGCATTTTGGAACAAGCTCTACTATAATAAAGATACTCAAAAACGTCAAGAAGGGAAAGCGCAATTTGCGCGCTAAAAAATTTTCATCTGATGGACGAGCATAACGACATGACAGGACGCGTCGTCATTGAAAACGGCATTACAAAAAAAGTCTCCCGCAGGGCGGACGCCCGCGCGCGCCGATGTGATGATTGACGGGAGTGGATGATATTATTTTTCTTTTCTCCAACAAGTACAAAGAGCAGTTCGCTTGTTCTGTGCTTGGAAAATTAAGACGGCAATGCAAGCAAAGGAGTGTATTATGCAAAGACTAGGGTGGTCGCTCATACTGGTTTTGACGGCGGTATGTTTCAGCTGTACAGGGGAGATGAATCTCGCGGCGCCTACAGAGGTAGCCGCCGTGCAGGTGGTAGAGAGTGGACAGTACACCGAAGCCATAAGGGTGACATGGAAGCTAGTTGGTCTAGCGGTGTACTACCTTGTGTACCGTTCCGAACAACCGGACGGTGTTTTCGAATATGTCAGCGAAGTGAAGGAAAACATCTTGAATTCTTATCTGGACACGAAGGTAGAAGCAGGACACACGTATTATTACAAGATCAGAGCGGGAAGCAGCCAAGCCAATGTGAACGCCAGTGGTTTTTCAAATGCCAGCGCGGGAGTCACCGTGAGAGCTGGATACGTAAGCGCGCTTACGGCGAGATAGCGCGCTCCACTCAACGCGAATTTAAAGCGACTCGCATCTCAACGCCTTTTTATAATAGAGGCTGTTCAGAACCTTTAGTTTCTGTCGAACCAAAAGTTCGCCAACAACCGCTAAAAAATGGCTTGTTCGATAACCATTCGGGTTATCGAACAAGCCCAATGTACCACATACAAGGAGGCGTGATGAAAGTATGGATGTATTTGTTGCCGCCGCTGATTCTCGCAGGTTGCAACGCCTGCGGCAATGGAGCGCCGCAGGATGATTTCGCCGCAAAAAAACAGGAGGCGGGCGTTTTGCGTATGGCGACGTGGAATGTACAGGCTCTCTTTGACGGAACCGAAGACGGGTACGAATACGAGGAATATGTTGATGGCGCGGGCTGGACAAGGGAAAAATACCTTGCCCGGCTGAACAATATTACCCACGCCCTTGACTCTTTGGAAGAGACGCCTGATATTCTCGCGTTGATAGAGGTGGAAAAAGCTCAGATTCTCGAAGACCTTGCCAACGGTTATCTCAAAGACTATGGGTATCACTGGACTTTTTTTGGCAATAACGAGGGCGCGTCGCTTGGGATAGGGGCGCTGAGCAGGTTCCCGTTTACGCTGACAAGGGTTCACTCGCTCTCAAATCAAGGGGCGGTTATCCCGCGTCCGGTATTGGAAGTTTGGGTTGCGGTTGAAGAGAAACCGCTGGCTCTGTTTTTGTGCCATTGGAAGTCGAAGCTGGGCGGAGACGCGGAAACCGAGGAAATTCGGAGATCGGCTGCCCGCGTCATTGCAAGGCGGGTGGCGGACATACGGCGGGAAGACGACGCGGCGGGAGGCGCCGGCGTACCGGTTGTTGTGATGGGCGACTTGAATGAAAATTATGATGAATTTTACCGGCAAGGCAATAAGGTTGTCACGGCGCTGCTTCCGGACGATTCGGGCGCCGCCGCATTGGTTTCAGGCGGCGCTGGAAGCGACGCGAGCAGCGCCGCAAGTAGCGTGCTGTGTCCGGATTTTCTTGTAATAAGCGAGAAGAAGCCGCCGGTTGCGCGGCATTTTTCAGAAGGCGACGACTGGACGTTTGCTCCCGCTGTTTTTTATTCGCCATGGTCGTCCGAATTGTCAGGCGGATCGTATCATTACCGTGACACGTGGGAAACGATAGATCATTTTCTTTTGAACGCCCCGTTGTTTGACGGCGAAGGCTGGGATTTTGATTCGTGTTCGGTGATAAACGCCGAGCCGTTCTTCAATGCGTACGGCTATCCGGCGTCATATAATCCGAAAACGGGAAACGGGCTGAGCGATCATTTGCCGCTGCTTTTGACGCTGCGGTTGTCGCCTTGAATATCGCCTTCAAAAGCGGTATCTTGTATATATGTCCGCTAGCCTATCACCTTACCGACTTGGCAAGGCGCGTTCATTGTACAATATATTCAATGTTTTCAACGCTTTTTCCTATACGCTTCTTGCCGGCAGTTTGATCACTATTTTGGCGATGAGGATGGACGCCTCTTCGACCGTCATCGGCGTTATCAGCGCATTCGTCTATGTGGCGTATTTTTTTCTTCCGGTAGGAAAGATGCTTGCAAGGCTGTTGTCGATTATGAAGGTGTATTGCTGGACGTGGATTCTGCGGTCTCTGAGCATGGCGCCTCTTATAGTCGCCCCCTTTGTGTTTCAGGCTGGTCATAGGGACATTGCGCTTGGGCTTACGGTGCTGGGTACGTTTTGTTTCCATCTGAATCGCGGCATTGGCATGATAGGCAATAACCCGGTGCTTAACGCGCTGGCTTCCGGATCGGATAGGGGGAGTTATGTGACCCTTATCCAGATAATCAACGCGGGGCTTGGCATGCTGACCAACCTTGTCGTCGCCATGATTTTGTCATTCTGGCAGGATCCGCCGCTCGCCCTCTACTCGGTTCTCATCGTGGCCGGCATTGCCGGCGGCGTGACAAGCGGGCTTATGCTCGAAAAACTGCCGGAGCCGGAAATAGACAAAAACGCCAAAAGGGTGAATTTCGGCGACATGCTCAAAGAATCTTTCGCCGACGCTCCGTTTAGAAAATTCATGGCTATTCTTTTTATGACCGCTTTCGCTTCGGGCGTGGCGCGAATCTTCGCCGTTGTGTATTGCCGGGAAGTGTTCAAGCAGAGCGACAGCATGATCGTGTTATACACGGTGTTCGGGGGATTGGGGCAGCTTGCCGTTGGCTTTGCGACAAAGTTTTTGGTTGATCGCATTGGCGTGAAGCCTCTTTTCATTATTTGCACGATTCTTGGGTTTGTGAGCATGTTTCCGATTGCGCTTCTGCCGGAAAGCGTTACAGAGAACACGGCTGTGGCGGTTGTCTTTCTGGCAATCCTGCTTTTTATGCTCAATTTTAGCTTTCTTGGCGCGGAGGGCATCGTCCAGACGTATTTCCTGGGGCTTATTCCCGCAAAATATATGCTTGATATGGGGATCGTGTACTTCATTTGTTTCGGGATCGCCGGATCCGGAGGCTCTTTCATTGCGGGTCTTTTTCTGGACACGTTTACAGGACTTGGCTTTTCACGGTTTGCGGCGTTCAAACTGTTGTACCTCGCGCTTATCATTGTGATTGGCGTCGTGTTGGTTCTGCAAAGAAAGCTGGTGCGGCTTGGCTCGCTTCCGTTAAAAAACGCGCTTGAGGTGATATTTTCCTTCCGCGATTTGCGGGCTATCACCTTGCTTGACAAACTGAGCAAGACCAACGATTCGCAGGAGGAAGAAGAGATTCTGGACGCTTTGCACGACGCTCCGTCTCAACTTGCGATTAATGGATTGCTGGACAAAGCGAAATCTCCCCGCCTTTCCACGCGGCTTGAAGCCTTACGGGCGATGGAGACGCTATCTTCTTTGAACGAAGAGGCCGAACATGCGCTTATGCAGGATCTGGTCAATCATCCGTACACGACGGCGTACATTTCGGCGCGTATTTTAGGCAAACACGGTTGTTCTTCGGCGCTTCCGGTGTTGAGGGAGCTTGTGGCCTCGCAAGACTATATGCTTGCCGGAGAGGCTATTATCGCGCTTGCCCGCATGGAAGATCACGCGTTTAGACCCCACATTGAGAATACCATTGTCAAGACGGAAAATCCCCGGCTTAAACTCATGGGCGTTGAGGCGCTTGGGATATACAAGTCCACCCGCTCGCTGTCGGCGTTGCTGGATATTTTGCGCAGCGCCGATCCTCCGCCGTACCTTCGGGACGGGGTGGCGCTTGCGATGGCGGACATTCTGGGATTGCATCAGTTTTACCCGTTGCTGCTTAAATTTCTGGCGGATGAGACGCTGTCCCCCATTCTGGCTATTGACGAGGCTGAGGCGGCTGTGGAATATCATCGGGACGTACACAAGGGTTGGCTCCTGAAAATAGGCGCGTCTTTGAAGAAAGACGCGAAGCTCGCGGAAGAAACCCGCCACGCGAAAGCCCTGCTGCCCGCGGTGAAGGCGTTTATGCAGGAAAAGAAGCCGGAGCCATTTTCTCGCTGGATTCTGGAATTGCCTGAGACAGTGAATCCGATGGCGCAGGCTATTTTCGCCGAGGCGGTTCTTGACGACGAGCTTAATGTGTATGACCGGTTGAAACTTTTGATTGCGCATTGG
>JAIRTS010000131.1 GCA_031254795.1 Treponema sp. | reverse complement strand
TTGTCCTCTTCCATAACTTTGAAGATAAACGCCGCGAAACCCGAGTCATCACCGGTTTCGGACGGAGTAAAGCCCAACGTTTGGAACGGCTCCGATGGGGCGAGCGTCAGAAGCCCCTGCGCAAGAGCTTGGAACGAGGCTGCGCCGCTTGGCGCAAGGAGGTCATTTTTGTTATTGGCATGAGAAAGCGCCAGACTTAAAACGCCGATCTTTCTTGCTCGAAAACCTTCAATTATCTCTTTTATCAAAAAGAACCAGCCTTTGATCTGATCCTGAACAAAGCTCTCAATTTCACTGTAGTTTAGCTGTCCTTCCTTTTTGCAGGACGTGGGCGGGGCGCATACTAAAATGGTTTCGTTGATTTGCCCCAAACGGTTTTCCGCCGCCATAACCAGGGTCTTTGCCGCAATAGGACTCCCCGGATTCCAGTTTAACATTTCCGCGCTTGAAACAGAGAGCAGTCTATCCGACTTGTCAGGAATGAGCGCCGCCACAAAGTGATCCACCCGTTTTGCGGCTTCTATAGCTAACGCCGTTAATAAGGGCGAATTATTGCCCACTATAAAAATTCCCCTTGTCATAAGCAGACAGTATATACGGTTTACGCTATAAAAGCAAGGGCAAAAAAAGCCGCGCCGGTAGTTTTACATGTGGCCATCGGGAGCATCTTCATGGTCACGAAAGCCGATAAATTCTTCCCATGTTTGAAACAGACACCCGGCGAACCTGCGGTTTGCGAACCGCAGGTTCGCCAGCGCGGTTCGCCGGCAGGAAAATTTATAATACCGTCTGGCTTAATGCCAACTCTGTTCGCGTCGCCCGCTTCAACTGCGGCAGATGCGAACCAAAGGGTTGCGGCCATTCGAGCAGGCGGGGTATTAAACCAGACTGCGAATAAAAATTTCCCGTCCATTTCCAGCGGCAGACAAGCCACAGCAACGTCCATATAACGATTGAGCGTCTGTCCACAAAGCAACCGACTCTGTGGACAGACACACGATTTAATGTCCGAAATAACAGGCAGGGTCGTCCCCGCGCCGCGCGGCATAATTTTTCAGGCTTTCAAACCAGCCGTCAAAATCCGCCTTCCGGAGCGAGTTTTCCCCCAGTCGCCGGCGGTATTTGGCGAAAGCCGCTTGGCGCAACCTCACGCTTTTTGCCCTGTCCAAGAGATATGCCTCCGCATTACCCATTCACGGGAATATCTTTTAAGAGCAAAAAACGCTCAAGCCTAGCTAAAGCTTGGCTAAAGCATGTCAAAATAATCCATCAAGTGATCCGCCGTTTAATCATCGCGCGGCTTTTCCGTTTTCGGGTATTCCTGTACCGCCGCCGATATTACCGCGATAAGATTGGATTTTGCCGTTTCGTCCGGACGCTTTGACGGCGTGTTTTTCGAAGGCGCTATGTCTTTGTCCCAGCCCATTTTGTGAACCAGTTTTCCCGTCAAATTGACACAGATAATCATGATCCACAAAAAGAAAAAAACGACGCCCATGCCAAGTACGGTTAATATCGCGCTCTGTTCCAACATTTCAAATATAGTCATACACAGGCCTCTTCATCTTCCGCCATTTGTAAATAATGAGAGAAGCACCAGCCTTCCTGCCCTTTTCCCATATTCGCTTTCTTTTGCTTTTCACTCCGCACGTATACCCATGGCATACGCACATTTTGGTCTTCCACTAATTCTCCAGATTTCAAATAGGTGACAACAGCGCCTATCTTCAAATAGTCATTGACCTGCGGACTGACTTCCTGTTTCGGAAACAGGTACATTTGCCGCGTCAAACGATATTTTTTGTTGGGAATGAGATAAAGTTCACCGTTCGGTTGTAACGACGATGACATTCCGCCAGCTTTTGTAAAATGTTTCATATAGTCCTCCATATCTAACGAGAAAAATTAAAATGAGATTTTTTTGAAAGAACGGAGGAAATATCAAATTCTGAGTTTGAGAAGGATGGTGTTTTTACTATTCGGCGCTTTGATTGGGTTGGCGATCTTTATTATCGAAAATGAAGCGATAATACCAGCGTAAAGCGTTCCAAAAGGTGTTGTGATGTACGTGGATTTACGCGAAGGCAAGGATGCATATCCTCTTGTCTTAACGGGATATTCGGCGAGACAGTCGATAGTATAGTCCGCGTCCGCGCTGGTGATAAAACCGCCTGGTATTGGGCTACTTTTCCAGAAGCCAAAGGTGGGAATGTCCGCCCTTGACGCAAAGGTAAATGTTCCCATAACGGACAACGCGAGGCAGACAACAAAAATGAAACGTGGCCTTTGCGCCCAAAACTCCATAGCTCTAGTATATCATAGGCAAAAATTTTTCGCAAGCCTTTTATTCGCGCAGTCTGGTTTAGTCCCCCGCCGACCCGGATGGCCGCGCTCTTTGGGTCGGTGAGGGAGGTTCTATTTGTTCGTACTTTTCATCGGTTTGGGCGTATTCGCCTCGCTTCATCCTATACGCGTAAATAGACGCTGAGCTTTTCTATAAGATCGTTCATGTCAATGGGCTTGGCGACATGGGCGTTCATGCCGGCGGCTTTGCACCGCTCAATATCTTCTTTGAAGGCGTTGGCGGTCATGGCTATGATGGGAATTTGCGCCCACGGCTCTTTCATTGCCCTGATAAGCCGAGTCGCTTCAAGGCCATCCATCTCCGGCATCTGCATGTCCATCAGAATAAGGTCATAGTGGCCGTTTGATTCCGCGAACATACGCACTGCCTCGCTCCCGTTCCTGGCGCAGTCAATCTCCATATCAAGGGATTCAAGCAAAGTCGTAACGATCTCGCAATTAATCTCAATATCCTCCGCCATGAGAATTTTCTTGCCGGAAAAATCACCCGGGGGCTTTTCCTCTTCTTCCACAGTTTCCCGCCGCTCTGATTCCACCGGATTCTCAACGCGCTTGAGTTGAACCGTAAAAACAAAGGTGGCGCCCTTGCCCAGTTCCGACTCAACCCAAATTTTGCCGCCCATCATCTCCACGATGCGTTTGCTGATCGCAAGCCCCAGTCCCGTACCACCGAATTTGCGGGTGATGCTCGATTCCGCTTGCACGAAGGAATTAAACAGCTTCTCCTTCTGTTCTCCGCTTATTCCTATGCCCGTATCGCTCACCGCAACTTGAATTGTATAGACATCTTCCGTTTCCGCGACAAGGCTGCTTTCAACATGAATCGCGCCTTCTTCGGGGGTGAACTTGACGGCGTTGGAAAGAAGGTTCGTAAGCGTCTGAGTAAGCCGCTGATCATCGCCTAAAAGACGCGCGGGAATGTTCTTGTCAATAGTGACGGTGAGACGCTGCTTTTTTTCTTCAATATGGGAATTGTTTACGAAAACCGCTTTCATCACGGTTTGCTCAAAATTGAAATCCACCGGAGAGAGTTCAAGGCGGTTCGCATCGATCTTTGACATATCCAGAATATCGTTGATGATCCCAAGCAGATGCGTGGAAGCCGCTTCGATTTTTTCAAGACAGTAATCTTTCTTTTCTGACGTAACGTTTTTCTTGGCGATATTGACCATACCGATGATCGCGTTCATGGGAGTGCGGATCTCATGACTCATATTGGAGAGAAAATCGCTCTTTGCCCGGGCACTGGAAATCGCCGCCTCCTTCGCCTCTATAAGATGTTCCGTCATTTTTTTACGCGCCATGCCGCTGATGATAAGAGCGCTTCCCAAAATGAATAGCACGCCTATGACAAACATGCTCATAAAAAACACCACGCTTATCGGAGAAGAAAGAATCATGGACATTGTAACCTCTGAGGACGCCAGTATGTACCAGTCCAACTTTTCCATCTTGCTTATAAGATATTCGGTGTTTTCGTAACGCATGGCTCTGTTTGTACCGGGCGGAATTTCCCTGGCCGCGGCAAGCGCCGTTTCTCCAGCGTCTCCCAATTCGTCCTGTATGCGCTTCCTCTGAATCGCTTTTTCCCTGTCCTCAGCGCCCATTATGATCCCTTCTTCGTCAAAGAAATAGATATCCACAGGCAAATCAGGATTTTGATACATGGCGTTGGCGTAGAGCTTGTCAATAAAATGTGAGAGAGTGAAACGGTTTTCAATAATGCCGACGCCATTCCCTTCATGCGAAACCGGCGCGTTTATACATAGATCGTAAACCAGACGGTTAAGATAGTCGAAGCCTACGTAAAGATACGCCGAGTCGCGGACAAGCGCTTCCAGATACCGCGCGCGCAAAGGCTCTTCGAATTTAAACACACGCGCGTATTTTCCATTCACATAATACTTTTTGTCAATGAAGTTCACCCATGACAGCATTTTATCGGAAAAGAACTGGCGGAATGTTTCAAATATTTCAAAAGCCGCTTCTTCAATCTCCGGATCCGAAGGATTGAGAAAATATTCTATTATCACCGGGTAATGCGTCAGCACGCGAATGAGTTCCACCTCTCTGTCAAGCTGCGCTATTACTTGAAAACGCTTGGTTTCAACCGCTCGTTGCAATTCGCTCATTGCGGCGTTCCGCATGGACTTTTTCATGGATGAGAAAAACACCGCGCTTCCACCTGTAAGAATGACCATGAACAAAAGCGCCGCTGAAAGCGCTACGCCGATTGCGGCCGGCCGTCTTTTTTGCTTGCGCCCAGCGCCGGCGGACAGCGGCTGAATGTCTTCTTTACTCAAGGTATTGTCCGCAGTTCTCTTCGGTAATCCGCGTCAACTCATACCGGATCAACTGGTTGTATTTTTTGCCTTTAACTATATCTACGGCCGCCTCAATTATGGCGTGTCCCATTTTCTCAGTGTCAAGATATATGGTGCCGCGGTATAGCGTGTTCCCGCCGATAGCCTCAAGCGCGTCCTTAACCGCGTCGCAACCGAAAAGCCCGATGTTCCGATCTCCCCAGCCCTCATTGACCATGGTTTGGTAGACGCCCAGAACGCCCGCGTCATTAATGCCCGCCACCACGTTCACATCGGGAATGTCCCGCATCAGCCGCTTCCCTTCCTCAAGTCCTTGATTGATGAGACCTGCGGTAAAGAATCCGGCGATCCTCGTTTCGGGAGCGACCTCCAGAATTCCCTCCATAATGCCCTTTCCCCGTTGATCAAGCGCCGGTATGGGGGGATAGCTCAATATGGCGGCGACGCCTTTGCCGTCAAGCCGCTCATTGATCCACGCGCCTGCCATAGCGCCGATTGCCTTTCCTCCAGCCTCGTTGTCAAAGCCGCAGTATACATCGGCGCCCGGCAATTCCGTATCGTAGGCGAATACCTTTACGCCTTTTGCGCGGGCTTTTTCGACATAGGGGATCACCGCGTCACGGTCGTAGGGATGAATAATGACAACCTTGCATCCTGTGGCTATGAAATCTTCAATATCGCTGATTTGGACGTTGACATCCAGTTTTGTGTCCCTGATGATTACTTCCACGCCCAATTCCTGGGCTTTTTCCCTCATGCCTTTGTATAGAGGCAACCAGAAAGGATTGTCGTCCTCGGTGACGGAAAACCCTATCTTGACTTTTTGACATGCGGTTGAAAATAACACCGCAAGAAGGACGATAAAACACCATCGCTTTTTCATATAAGCAGTATAACGCACAATTCTGTTGCTGTCAATGAATAAATTCGTTGCGAAGAGTGTTTTTAAAGGGTGGGGTATTAGACATCGCTGTGAATAAAAGGAGAAAAAAGGCAAAAAAGTTTAGCCGTTCTAGTTCTTGATGCGATTGCCGCGGAAGGGGTTTTCGCGCGGGAAGCGGCTTGGGATGGAAAGAAGAATTTTGTGTCGGCGGATTTGGGATTGCTTGCCGGCTGCGCGCGGTGACGCGTATTGGGTAAATTAGACTTGTTCAAA
Source organism: Treponema sp. (assembly GCA_031254795.1). Lineage (GTDB taxonomy): Bacteria > Spirochaetota > Spirochaetia > Treponematales > Breznakiellaceae > JAIRKH01. The sequence goes on along the minus strand of JAIRTS010000131.1, from coordinate 2,896 downwards.
ACCCGGTTGGCTCTCGAACAAGATTCATTCGTTTATACTCTATTTGCCAGAATTCTCAATTCCGTGTCCCATAATTAAAAAATTGCAATCAAAATTGGAGCATTATTTTCCGTATAACAAAAAGGCGCGGCAATTCAAGACAAATGAGCCTCCCCGCCGCTCCATGGCGCAAATAAGCGGGGAGGGGGCAGGGGATCCGCTCTTGGAAAAATTGAGAAAAAAGGTGAAAATGACGCGCGGGACGCGCGTTTTGCGCGCCTTGCGCGCACCGCGTGTTCGCCGCGCCTCTGGCATTGTCCTTTGCTCCCTTTTCTGCTATAGTTTCATGCTATGAACATGGAAGCCTTTATTCTGGGCTGCGGCGGCATGATGCCGTTGCCTAACCGTCATTTAACCTCGGTGTTGCTCCGCCGCGAAGGAGAATTGTTCCTGTTTGACGGGGGCGAGGGAACGCAGGTGTCCCTCCGCAAGCTCAACCTCCGGTGGAAGAAAATATCCGCCATTTTCGTGAGCCATACCCATGCGGATCATGTCACCGGCATTCCGGGGTTGCTTATGCTTTCCTCTCAAGTGGACCGCGATGATCCGCTGTATATCATAGGCCCCCCCCGCATCGCGGAATATATTGAAACAAGCCGTCGCGTACTTGATATGCACATTAATTATGAAATCATAGTGAAAGAAATAACCGCCGCGTCTACGGTGTGGGAAGGAGCGGGCTTTCGTGTCCGCGCTTTTCCGTTGCGGCACACAAAACCCTGTTTTGGCTATACGCTTGAGGAAGACACGCGCCCGGGCGAATTTCATCCTGAAAAGGCGTTGGCGCTCGGCGTGCCGATGGGACCCTTGTGGGCGAAGTTGCAGGCGGGCGAACCGGCGCCGTCTGTGGATGGTTCTGTGGTGAAGCCGGAAGATGTGCTGGGTCCGGCCCGCTCCGGCAGAAAATTCTCTTTTGTCACGGATACACTTGCCTTGCCGGACATTGCCGGGGAAGTCGCCGGTTCGGATCTGTTCGTCTGCGAAGGCATGTTTGAAAAGGCGCTTTTGGAGACCGCCCGCGAGAAAAAACACATGACAGCGGAGCAAGCGGCGATTCTCGCGGCAAAGGCTGATGTGAAACGCCTCGCGCTTATCCACTATAGCCCCCGTTATAACGATTACGATCTGAAGCGGCTTGTAAAGGAAGCGCAGGCGGTGTTCCCGCAAACGGTTCTTTCAAAAGACCGGATGGTTTTTCCTCTTGAATATGTGGATTAGGAGTGTAGTATGAATGATGAAAATATCCATCAAGGTGGAAGCGTCCATCTTGATGGAAGCCTGCATGTGGTTACCGGCGCGGCCGGACGTACGGGGCTCGCGCTGTGCGCGGAACTGAAGTCGCGCGGCTGCGCTGTGCGAGCCCTCGTGCATCGCCGGAATGACGTTGCGTTGTCGTTTCTGCGGCAATACGCGGATGAGGTTGTCGTTGTGGATATACGGAAGCCGGAGGAGTTGGCGGGCGCGTTTTCCGGCGCCGCCTATGTCTACCATCTGGCGGGCGTCGTTTCCATTGCCAGCGCCATAGACCCTGATTTGTACGCGGCGAATGTCACGGGGACTGAAAACGTGATAAACGCCTGCCTGAGCTGCGGCGTCAAGCGGCTGGTGTATACCGGCACCGTGCATACGCTGCCCTTTCACGACAAAACTTCGGCGTTAAAGGAAATTCCGCGTTTTGATCCTGACGCGGTGCATGGAGCGTACGCCGTCACCAAGTCGCAGGCGTCCAATCTGGTGCTGGACGCCGTACGCGAGCGGGGGCTGGACGCGGTTATCGGCATGCCGTCCGGCATTATCGGCGGTTTTGAGCTGAAGCGCTCAAATTTTGGGCAAATGGTCGTGGATGTGGCGGAACGCCGGCTTCCGGTTTACCTCAAGGGACGCTATGATTTTGTCGATGTGCGGGATGTGGCGCAAGCCCTCGCCGATCTAGCCGAAAAGGGCGTGAAAGGCGAGAGCTACATTCTTTCGGGGCATGTTGTTGCGGTTAAAGATTTGGTCGCTATGGCTGCCCGCGCCGCAGGCGTCCCGCCGCCAAAAATCTGTCTGCCCCTGCCTCTGGTGGCGTTTTTCTCGTATTTTGCGGAATGGCGCGCGATTTTGACGAAACAAACGCTCATGTTTACGCCCTACGCCATAAAAGTGCTGGGGGACAACTGCAATTTTTCCCATGAAAAGATAAGCGCCCTCACCGGCTACTCGCCCCGCGCCATTGAGGAAGCCATTAAGGAACAGGTTGATTTTTATTTCAAGGTCTATAAGCCGCAATGCATGCAAACCGCGTGGAACGGAATTTCTGTATAGCTACGCGAGTCTTTGGAAAAAGCTACGCGAGTCTTTGGAAAAAGATGCGGGAGTCTTTAGAAAAAGATGCGGAAGTCTTTGCAAAAAGATACGGGAGTCTTTGCAAAAAGACGCGGGAAGATTTGACGTGAGAAAGAGGGTATGACGAAAATATACTATTTCAGCGGAACCGGCAATACACTGTGGTCAGCGAGGCGGCTTGCGGAACTGCTGACGCCGTGTGAGATTTTCAATATTGCCGCGGAGATGAAGCGGCAATCCATAACGATAGAAGCGGACGCCGTGATTGTTTTGTTTCCGGCGTACGCATACCAAACGCCGTCCATGGCGCGAAATTTTCTTTTGAAGGCGAAAATCCGCGCCCCATATATCGCCGCGCTGACGACATTCGGGTCGGTTCCGGGCGGCGCTCTCGCGGAAACGAGCCGTATTCTGAAGCGGAAGGAAACGCCGCTGTCCTTTGCGGGCGGCATCCCGTGCGTGGAAAACTACATCACGATCTTTGGCGTTCCCTCGCCAAAGACAAAGGAAAAACGTCTTGCCATGCAGAGAA
>JAIRTS010000124.1 GCA_031254795.1 Treponema sp. | reverse complement strand
GGGCGGCATGACAATTCGGAAGCCTTTTCCGCCGCATTTAACGCCGTAAAAGAAGCCGGTTGCGGAATTATTCATGTCGGCGAGGGTATATGGAAAACGGGTCCCTTTGAAATTTTTTCCAACACCACCCTTGTCCTTGAAGAAAACAGCGTGATTAGCTTTATTCCCGAACCAGAGCGTTATGAACCTGTTTGGACACGGTGGGAAGGCGTCGAATGTTACGGAATGCGCCCCCTTGTTTTCGCCAACCACCAGAATCATATCCGTATTACCGGCAAGGGCGCGTTTGATGGCTCAGGCGCGGTATGGTGGACGATGTTAAAGGAAAAACGCAAAAACGGTCAAAAATCGCCGGTAACGCCGGAAGAGCAGGCCCTTGCCCGCCTCAATCCGTGGTATGAGCGTCAGCCGTCCGGGGGCGGCAGCCGGGAAATGCAGTTTTTGCGTCCTCCCCTTGTGCAATTCAGGAAGTGTACAAGCGTTTATCTTGAAGGGTTTTCGTTGCGCGACTCGCCGTTTTGGACATTGCACCCGGTGTTTTGCAATGATGTCACGATACGGGGGCTGCGCATAACCAACCCAGCCGACGCTCCCAACACCGACGGCATAGACATTGATTCCTGTGAAAATGTGCTGATTGAGCGTTGCGAGGTCGCTGTGGGCGACGACGGCATTGCGATTAAATCCGGATCCGGCGACGACGGCATAAGGGCGGACAAACCTTCGCAAAACATTGTGGTTAGGCATTGCGTTGTGAAAGACGGGCATGGGGGCATTGTTATTGGCAGCGAAACTGCGGCCGGCATTTTTAACGTCACCGCCGAACACTGTTTTTTTCAGGGAACCGACAGGGGCATACGCATAAAAACAAGACGGGGACGCGGAGGTCAAATCAGCAATTTGCATTTCAAACATTTAACTATGGAAAACAATTTTTGTCCTGTGGTCATCAATATGTTCTACCGGTGCGGCGCGACTTTGTCCGACGGGTGGTTTACGCTTGAACCCATGCCGGTAGTCTATACAACGCCTTCGATAAAAAATATTGTCATTGAAGACATAAAGGCGACCGGATGCAGGGCGTCAGCCGGTTTTATAGCCGGACTTCCCGAATCGCCGGTTAGAAATCTATCCATTTCAGACAGCGAATTTGTTACAAACGAAAACGATCCGGCGCATCCAGACGAGTCTGACATGTTCCTCGGCTTGCCCGAAGTGAAAACCAAATCTTTCAGGGTGCTGAATGCGTATGAGCCGGTGTTTTCCAACGTCAAATTTTCGGCGGACTTTGCCGGCGGCGAAGGCGCGACGACGGAACTTGTTGGGAAAGGAATAGACGCGCGGCTAACCAGAGAATTTGACGCGGCGCGGAACGCGGGCTATTCCCTTATTCCTTGAACGCGGTTTAGCGCGGCCGTCATCTCACAAGCGTCTTGACGCGCCGTCTGGACGCTCCACGCATACATGGCTATGGCGAACGCCGAGGACACATTGAGGCTGCCCTTCGCCCCATAGATGGGAATCGACACCCGTCCGTGAGAGGAATCCGCTATGGCAAGCGCGCCGGGGCTCACGCCCAGTTCTTCGGAGCCGGCAATCATAACGCCGCTTGCGGGAAACACAAACTCTTGCAACTCAACGCCGCCTGTTTCCAGCGCGAAAACCGGCGTTTGCCGGCGCAACGCTTCCAGCGCTTCCAAAGACACGCGCTCCCACGGCACAATGTCTATGCAACCCATAGCCGTTCTTCGCGCGCGCGGGTGGCACGGATCCGCCGCGAGCGGCGAAAGCAGAATTTTTTCAACGCCGAAGGATTCCGCACTGCGAAACAGAGCGCCTATGTTGAACGGGGAGCGTATGTCTTCCAGAAAGACCCGCCTGTTCGGAAAAATCCTGCGTTTCGCGCGGTCGAGCTTGTTTTCCGCGTCAAGAAAGTCCCAGTCAGCCTGGCTTTGTCCGGTTTCGGCAAGGAGGGCGTGTCTGACGGCGTTTATCCCTCTACGCAAAGTGTCGGTGGAATCGCCTTGCGCGTCGCCTTGCGCGGCCGGGTTCCGTTCCACCGCAAGCGTCGCTTGCAACGCCGCGTCAATCGCGGAAGAAACAGCCGGGGCGATTTCGGGCGAAAATTCGCAGTCCAGCGTGAGGAGTTTCAGGGCGGACGCGATGCCGTCAAGGGAACGCCCCCATGTTCCCGAATTGCAAAAGAGCGTTTCCGCTTCACCGAGCATTTTTGCTATTTTACGGAGTCTTTGCGGCCGGGGAAGAGACGCCAGTTTACGCGGCGAAACCGGCATGTCCAAGCCCTTGCGTGAAAATCAGAATGATTGCTTGATGATGTTTAGAATTTCTTCGGTTGTAACTGTCCACGGGGAAAAAGCCACGATGTCAAGGTTGCGCGCCGATTCGGTTATGGGAATCAGGCGGTCAAGTTGCAATCCCAAGTCCCGAAGGCGTGGGGAAATGGCGAGTTTTTCAAGCGACGAGCGAATGGATGCCGCCGGCAAAAGGGCGGCTTCCGCGTCCGGCAACCCTTCGGTCTTTTCTCCCATAAGGAGCGCTACAGCGGCGATTTTTTCAGCGCGGCAACTTACCAGTTTGTCAAGAATCGCGGGAAGCAACGCGGCGGAGCAGAGGGATTTTTCAACAGGAAATCTGTCCGCGATGGCGCGAGCGAGCGTCGAACCGACGCCTGGAGCGCTGACCGCGGAGCCTATGTTTACAAGAAGCGCGGCTTGAACGTCCAGTTCTTTCATATTTACGCCGCCGTTGACGGAGGAGGAAATAATTTGCGCGAACAGAGCGATGGCTTTTTCCAGCACAGCGTCGGACAGGATGTTCGCTTTTTTAGAGCAGTAGGCTTCCACAGCCATGCAAAAGCCATCAAACGCGGCGGCGTAGACAGGAGTGTAGCCACCATCTACGCTCATTATCCCGGAAAACGCGCCGTCTATGACAACCGCCTTGCACAAACCTCTTGGCGTATGAATCAGTCTGATTTCCCTGTCGCGGGGATCCTCGACGATAAAACTTTCGGCAGTCAGGAAGGGGTCTTCCTTCACCGATGGAATCGCAATGTAGGGCAGGCCGGTGGTTGGAATTTTCCCATCTAAAAATTCAAACACATCGCTCATATCGGCTGCGATAATCGCCGACAAACGGGCTATTGCCTGAACAGACGGGCTTCCAAAACCGATAATGCCGGAGCAATGCGCCGCGCGGGCGAGATGCGCTATATTTTCCGCTATATCCGCCATTACCGGCGCTTTGATTTCATCAAAAAGAATCGTTTGGACGCCCGAATCCTGAAGAATCGCTTTGAGCCGTTCTATGCTTTTGTCATCATTGAGGCGTTTTTCCGAAATTAAAAGAAACTGATTGCCATACGTTTTACAAATCGTGCCAACGCGATTTATAATGTCCATTCCCATGACAATTTCAGGGTCAATCTTCAGCACTATATCGATCACAGACGCCTCTATGAGAAAATTACGCTAAGACTTGAGGGCGGCGAGAATTTTTTCTACGGTCGCGTCTAACACCGCGTCGTTCAGAAAGGAAGGGTCGTCTATTTGGGCTTTGATTTCCGCGACGAGATCGACACGGGAATCCGGCGCCGAATGGACAATTTCCTCCGCTTGATACAACTCGTTTTGTTCAAGCGCCGCTTGAGACACTCTAATGGAGTCGCCATCCCGCTCTTTGTTTATTTGACTGTTGCGATTCGCTCCTTCAAGAAAAACGGAGTTCACAGAACCAATTCTATCGATCATCATACAATAACCTCTTTACTTTCATTATCGGCATACACGGGCAAGTATTTACAACCAGTTTGCGCTTTTGCGTCATGCCCGGATACAAAAACCGCAAATTCACCGCGCAACTCTGTTTTTTCCTTCAAAATCGCCGAAATTTCCAAGGCGGAACCGCGAAGGTACTCTTCGTGAACCTTGGTCATTTCCCGTCCGACGCAGACGTACCGTTCCCGCTCAAGATCGACAATGTCCGCAAAAAGTTTAAGTATTCTGAAAGGAGACTCGTATAGAACAAAAGCCGCGCCGGTTTCAAGCAACTCTTTAAGCCGCGATTTCCTGCGCCCGCCCTTGGGCGAGAGGAACCCTTCAAAGACAACAGTTTTATCCGAGATCCCGGCGACGCTGACAAGGGAGGCGAACGCCGAAGCGCCCGGCAGAGGGACAACCGTATGCCCGGCTGACGCCGCGCTTCTCGCAAGAATCGCGCCCGGATCGCTTATCGCCGGCGTCCCGGCGTCGCTACAGTAGGCGACTGTTTTGCGCTCGTCAAGCGCCGCTATCACCTTGCGGGACGCGGACGCCTCATTTGCGGCGCGGCACGACAACAAACGCGCCCGTATCCCAAAATGGGTGAGGAGCTTCAGAGTCTGCCTCGTATCTTCGCATGCGACCAGATCAACGGTTTTAAGCGTCTCCACGGCGCGGAACGTCATGTCTCCAAGGTTGCCGATGGGCGTCGCAATGACATAGAGCGTCGCCACCGGCTATTCGGCGCCCATATTTTGCACCGTGTAATTCACTACCACCCACACATCTTCTTTTCGCTGAATGGTATAGACGTATTGTTTCTTTTCAACGTAGTTCCCTATCTGGAACCATTCCATCACCGTAACGGCGCCCTCATCTTTACCGTAATTGGTGCGGACAATCTCAAAACGCATGGGGATCATCACAATGTCGTTGTCAACGACATTGTTTTGAAGCTCCTCCCGGTACCGCGCGGTCAGCCTTTGGCGCCCTTCTTCTGATTCGGCGAGCCACTGCCGTTTGCGGGTTTCATCGCGCTTCACCATTGATTCAACATCCATATACAAAAAAAACTTTTCCCACTGGCTTTTCTGCCGCGCCGTGAGCATGTAGGCGATCATGTTGTCCGGCGCAAGATCCTCGCGGACAAGCGCCGCGTTGGTCTCCACGTCCATGGCGACAGGAATCCCATCAGAGCCGATAATCGACGGCGGACGGACGTTCAGGGTCAGGCGGTTCGAGGAGAGCGGACTCAACTGCGCCGCAGCTGTCTGCTGAACCGTAGAAGCAAGGCGCGGCTTGTATAAATCGGGGTAAAGTTTCGCCTGTACAACAAATGTACCGGGCTCGGAAAGCGTCGCATAGTCGCGGATGTTTTCCACAAAGGAAAAAAATTCGCCGGGTTCAATGGATACATAACGGAAGAAGACCTGTTGGACCGTGCTGCGCTTCCGTATGAGATAATCGGTCTGCTGAAGAGGGCGATTCGCAACGGTTTTCACGTCAAAATCAATGGAGAACGCGCGGTCATCGGCGAGTTTGAAATAAAACGGAGCCGG
>JAIRTS010000212.1 GCA_031254795.1 Treponema sp. | reverse complement strand
GTACTCGCGTTTTTCATTGTCAAAATAACCGTATTTCATTTAAAACTCCTGATAGCAATTGCTCTACCTACTATAGTAACATCTATGGCGGCGCTTTTTCAACTGAATTATCAAGAAACACGCTCTATATTGAGGCTGTTCCAAAATTTGGAACAGCAACATTAGATTTCAAAAAAAAGCGGATTTTATCCCGCTTTTTCCAAAACCTGTTTCAAAATCCAACCCGAACATAGTTCGCGTTTTGAAACAAGCTCTATGTCAGTCAGTTAGTTAGTTAGTTAATTAGTTAGCGTTTCACCGGATTATCTTGCAATTCCAGGGAAAATTATATGTATTTCACTCGGCATGTATATTCATTACGAGGCTTTTTTACGCGGACGAAGCGCGGACGAGCTATGCGCGGCGGATGGCGCAATCGCATGTAAAATATGTTCACATAAACATAAAATTTACATTTTCTTTCTTGACATAGGTAAAATTTATTATATAATATATAACCACGATGTACATCGTATCTATATTTTTTAGGAGGAACTAATGAAAAAATTTGTTCTTGCTTGTTTAATCCTTACGATGGCGCTTGCCATCACATTTACAGGATGCCAGAAGAAGGCACCGGCTGCCTCTGCCAGCGATGGGCAGGCGGCGACGCCGAGTACCGTCATGTTGAGAGTGCTGAACTATTTCGACATGACATCAGCCAATAGCGTTGCCGCTGAGACAGAAGTGTGGCAGAAGTTTAAAGACGCTCATCCGAACATCGTTATTGAACGCGAAGACTTGTTCAACGACCCCTTCCACAACAAGGTTGAGGTATATGCGGCTTCCGGCAACCTGCCCGACGTGATGTATGCATGGCCGTCCGGACGCTCAACGACTCTGTATGCCAATCGTCTGCTCAAAGACCTCGCCTCGCTCATTCAACAAGATGGCTTGGGATCGTCCTATCGCCCGGTGGCGATCAACCCTTCCCAGTTTGCGAACAACTATGTGGGCATTCTTTCTTTGTCCATCACATCCAGCCACGCTTTCTACGTAAACAACGCGGTGCTGAAAGACGCGGGGCTCACTCCGGCCAAGACCTACGCCGAACTTGTGGCGCAGGTTCCTGTGCTCAGGGAGAAAGGGTACGAAACCGTTCTTATGGCAAACCAGGACACGTGGGTCATGCAGTCATGCCTCTTCTCCCTCATCGCCGGACGTTTCGGCGGCGAAGACTGGGATCAGAAAATACTCAATGGCCAGGCGAAATTCACGGATCCGGACTTTGTGAACGCTCTTCAATTCGTAAAACAGCTGTATGATGATGGCGTTCTTTCTAGGGCGACCCTCACCACGGACTATGGCACTGTCACGGGCCTGTTCGCCTCCAACAGAGGCGCGTACCTCATTGACGGCGACTGGCGCGTGGGGGCGTTCATCACCGACCAGTCCACCGGACAGGCGCTCATCTCTCCGGACGCTCAGAATGACATTCTCATCACAGTATTCCCCGACATTGAAGGAGCGAAGCTCAACAAATCCACATCCGGCATCCTCGGAACCGGCTGGGGCATCAGGGCCGACATTCCCGCCGGATCCGCGCAGGAAGCCGCGGCGTGGGAACTCGTAAAATGGCTTGCGGGCAGAGATGTTCAACTGTGGCAGGTTAGGACCGGTGGCATCGCCACGCCCAGCCGCATTGACGTTGACGCTTCATCGCTTCAACTCGAACCCATGCAAAAAGCGATCACCCAGTTGGCCAATGAATACACCTCCTCCACATCCGTTATAGACGGCGTGTTCGAGGGTCCGGTTTACACCCCGCTCAACGATGGACTCCAGGCTATCGGCATGGGAATCCAGACTCCGGAGGAAGTCGCCAAAGCCACTCAGGATGCGTTTGACGCATGGAAAGCCAGCAACTAATAATGCTTGTTTATCAAAACGGCATCCATGGTTAATTGTTAATGAATAAGAGCCGCCCTTATACGGGCGGCTCTTTTATGTTTGCTGTGTGCTTTTTCCATGATAGGTGATGGAGAAAAAAGACAAAAAAAATTTGACGGAAGGAAATTCATGGTATATCATGGATAGTGCGGTATAAACGCGCCAGCGTTGAATGCCGATTTTTAGATGCTCTCTATATGAGGAGGTAATAATGAGTGAGAAAAAAGGGCAAGTCCTTACATCACGAGGGGAACAGATTTTCGCTTACATAATTTTGGTTATGCCGGCAGTATTGCTCTATTTTTTAGTGGTCGCTTTTCCGACAGTGTTTTCCGTTGTGATCAGCCTGTCAAACTATAAAGGCGGCAAGGTGTTCGGCAATACGAACATTGGTTTTGCAGGATTGAAAAGCTATAGAGATATGTTGACCTATCCAGGCGGACCGTTTTATGTCGCCCTAAAGAACAATTTGCTTATTGTTCTGATGTCGGTGTTTGGGCAAATTCCACTTGGCTTTATCCTCGCATATATTCTGTCGCGCAAGTTGATTAAAGGCGTTGATTTTTTTCAAACGGTTATCTATCTTCCAAACATTATAACACCGGTTATCATTGGCATTCTGTTCAAAGCTCTTTATCAGGGTAACAACAGTTTGTTCATGGAAATTACGAGAATTTTCAAACCAGACGCGCAATTTGTTATTGGCAAGCAGCCAATGGTTCCCGTTCTTCTGGTCATGTTGTGGATGTATACCGGTATGTACGTAATCATCTTCCTTGCGAATATCCAGCGGATCGATGTGTCCATCATCGAAGCCACCAAGATAGACGGCGCGACCGAGATACAGTCTCTGTGGTACGTCATTCTTCCGGCTCTGTCGGGAGTCATCGTTACAAGCGCGATCCTCGCCATTTCCGGCTCTTTGAAATCCTTTGATTTACTGTACGTTATGACAGGCGGAGGCCCTGCGGGGCAGACCAGCGTGCTTTCTTTGTTCATGTTTGATCGGGCGTTCAAGACAAGCCCGAATTATCCCTTGGCAAACGCCATTTCTACAGTCATGGTTATCATTAGCTTCATGTTGATCGCTGTAACCCAGCTTGCAGAGAAAAAATTTGGTGGAAAGGAGTAAGGTATGGATGTACGTAAAACTGACGCGCCGGCAAAAAGCGTCATTTATTTTATCATGGCTATTTTTGCGGTGTTAGCCATTTATCCTTTGGCGTGGATGGTCATCCAATCGTTTAGAACCACCCAGGAATTCATGCACAGTAAAATTGCGTTGCCAGTGAACCCCTTCCAGTCGGCGTTTAGGGGCAACCTCGCCTACGCTGAATGGCAGGGCAATTATCCTTACGCATGGAAGTTGGGGCATTTTGAAGTGTTGCTTGTCAACAGCATCTTCTATACGGTGGCCACCGTTTTAGCGGTGGTGATTTTCAGCGCTATGGCGGGTTTCGCATTTTCAAAAATACCGAGCAAAGCGACTCCCGGATTATTCGGCGGCTTCATCATTGGCATCCTGCTTACCCTTCAATCCATCATGGTTCCCCTCTTTCTCATGGTGAACGCGGTGGGGCTTTACAATACCCGTCTGGGCATACTTATCCCGTATATAGGCTTGGGACTGCCGATGGGCGTGTACCTTTCCACTGAGTTTGTGAAGAGCATACCGGACGCGCTGATCGAATCCGCGCGTATCGACGGAGCGAAATACCTCAAGATTTTCGGAAGTCTCATCTTCCCGATGGTGGCTCCTGTCGCCATGACCATAGCGATTCTCACTTTCTCCGGCACATGGAATGAATTTATGCTTATCAACATCTTGGCTTCTTCTGGCAACGGCTGGGCTAATATCAAGTCATTGCCGGTCGGCATCAATATGTTCTCTGGAGCCTTGGCGTCAGACTTTGGGAAGCAGTTCGCCGCCCTTACCATTGGCGCAATCCCAATGTTGATCTTCTACCTCGTGTTCCGCAAACAGATCACGAAGGGTGTCGCCGCAGGCGCTGTTAAAGGTTAATGTCCGCTATTATCATACGGGGAGCGGAATTTTCCGATCTCCCCTATTTTTACGAAATTTGTTTGAAGACCGGAGACGCGGGAAACGACGCTTCCGGTCTATTTTATGATCCCTATATTATTGGGCAGTACTATGCCGCTCCCTATCTGTTTTTTGAACGTGATCTATGCTTTGTCGCGGAAATAGACGGTGTTCCACAAGGGTATGTCATCGGCGCATCGGATACATTCGCGTTCAACAAGTGGCTTGAATCTGAATGGCTTCCTCCGTTGCGGAGGCGGTACCAGAATTACCCGCATGAAAAAATAAAAACAGACGTTGAAAAAAATATCGCGACTCTTTTTTACAAGAAGTTCGATCCGGCTGGAGAAGCCGCGCGCCCTTTGTACAAAACCCACCCCGCGCATCTGCACATTGACCTCTTGCCTTCTTTGCAGGGAAAAGGGCAAGGCAGGACGCTCATGGAAACCCTGTTTGCGGCGCTTGCAAAAAAAAGTGTCTGCGGCGTCCACCTTGGTGTAAGCCGGACAAATGCCGGAGCGATAGCCTTTTACAGAAAAATGGGTTTTGCCTCCTTGAAAGAGGAGGTTTGGGGGCTGGTGATGGGCGCGTATATATAACGCAGGAACGCAAAACGCGACACCGGTTGCTACGAATCTTTTTGTATTTCAATTTTCCGTTTGATAATACGATAGCGCAGTGTTGTATGTTTTACAGGTATAACGGTTCCCCGGCTTTCATTCGTGGGGGGGGGGGGGGGCTGTTCCCGTAATGAGGTTTTGAGAGGCACCCCCATTCTGTTTTTCTTTTTGCAAGCGATACATACTCCGTTTCTTTTTCAATGCCGATAAAGTCGCGCTTTAATTTTTTTGCGACGGCGTCAGTTGTCCCAGTTATTTTTATTGGAAAGGGCGGGTGTAACAATACACGTAAAATGGGAATTTGGCGCGTTTTTTCCTGATTTTAGCCTGTTTTATCATGTTTTAGCCTGCTTTTTGAGAGAGCTTTTGACACCTTTAAACCGCTGTTAAACGCCGGCGAAAGCGGGGCGCGACATCCGCCGCAACCCGCTTTCGCCCAATCCTTGTCCGCCAGATTTTTCTTGACGCGCTCGTCGAACTTAACCGAGATCGGGTAATTGGCCGCCAGCGCCTCCACCTTGTCCCGAACAACAGCCCGGCCCTGGCCATGCGTCATGGACGACGACAGGCGAATCTCCACGGTCCCCCAGCCGTTCCGCCGGGTGAACTCCCCCAAGCTCGTGTTGCGGTGGGAGATCAACAGGAACTTCTCTTGAATGGACTCCAGCGCCTCGAGGAGGGCGTCAAAATCCATCTGAGTGTAGCTGTCGTAATGCCCCTGGTCCGCCCCGACGTATGGCGGGTCAAAGTAAAAGAACGTCTCCGGCGTGTCCCGGCTCCCGATGATCCGCGGGGCGTCGCAACACTCAATTTGCGCCTGTTGCAAGCGGATCGCGTAATCCGCCTTGAAATTCACCCGCTTGTTGGCCATCTTTTTACTTGTCGTGCCGATACGGTCATAGCCGAAGCGTCCGTCCAGTTTGGAACCGTAGGACAGACATATGGCCGGCATCCATACGGCCTAGGCGCGTTTGATTCGGTCGAATATATCCGGGTTGGCATAAACCACTTCGGCCTGATGACGCTGCTTCCGGCTGTGAAGGCTGATCTCAATTTTCCGCTCCAGGGCCGGGAAATCCCGTTTCAGCGCCTCGTAAAAATTGATGATTTCCCCGTTGGCGTCATTGATGACCTCCACCGGGGACGGTTCTTTGGCGAAGAATATCGCTGCCTCTCCGCGGAACGGCTCGCAATATATCCGATGCTCCGGGATCATGCCTAGAATCCGGGCGGCAAGCTGTTGCTTGCCGCCATAGTAGCTTAACGGCGTTTTAATAGTAAACTCCTGTATGGCATTGATCTAAAAGACGGGGATAAAATACGCTGTACCCACCTAGGCCAGGTCGGGTGGAAGCGGGTTGTCCCGCAGGCGTTGTCGCGCCTGTCCGGCGTCTCACCGCCGGGCTTCCGCCTGTTATATTGTTGAGTCCCGCGAGGGGTCTCTTTATCCGGCGACACCGGAGTTTTGCGAAGCAACAGCCTTCCCTCAATCGCGCTTATTTGCCAAGAGAGTCAAGGGATGAGCCTTTTGTGACGTGTGACAGATATGTTTTTCATGTGCGTGCAAGCGGCGCCTCCGGCGTTATTGCCGCTTACGGAAAAGACCAGCTCGTCGCCCTGCGGCGTGTAGCCGATGTCTATGGAGACAGCCCTTTCGGGATATTCGTTGTAGCGGGCTATCTCCGTCATCGCTCCGTCATGCCTTGTGTACACTACCGCAGGGACGTTTTGGAGGGTGATCGTGTTTCTGTCGGTGACGAATTTTATGTTCAAAGAGCCGAAATTGTCGTACACGGTGAAGGCGATTGTCTTCTGCGAATACGACGACGATCCGAACTCATTGGCGTATATTCCACTGTGGGTGAACACTCGTTTCGAGGCGAGGCGACCGTCGTTGTTAAACAGGGCTTTCACGGTGTTGTCGGTGGCGGCCTGAGCGGTGGCCGCCGCCGAGGCCGCGAAGTTGATGGAGACGCCGTTCTCGGCGTTGCGCCTGTCCACGAACGCGAGCAGCGAGCGCATGTTCACGGCTTGCCGCGTCGCGTAAGAGGAATTTCCGTAATTTGTGTAAATGCAGTAATCGCAC
>JAIRTS010000266.1 GCA_031254795.1 Treponema sp. | reverse complement strand
ACGCAGAAGCGTCGCGCAAAACTTTCTGATATCCTCTTGCCTAACCTCGCTTGTATGGGTTATAGTGTTGAAGCGCACAACAAGAAGCGTGAGCGGATTCGGCGCGGCGGCAGCCGTGTCGCCGCCGCGGAAATAATGCGAGGAGATATATGGTTATCCCAATAGTTACACTCTTCTTTTCCAGGGTATCCCGCGCCGGTTTTTTTATGACGGCGTCGCCGAAAGTCGCCTCGTTTGGCGGCGCGCGTCCTTCAAATGACACATGGAATATGCGACAAATAGCAAAAGAAGCGCGTAAAATTGGCGATGAGGGCGCTATTTTAACCGCCGGGACGGTGGCTGGGCGTATACCCGCCGGTGATATGGCCGTATACGCGGCGGGGGCGAGGGTTTCCAACAGTTTTGAAACAGCCGAATTGACAAACATTGACAAATGAGAAGAATCGACACGGCGAAGCATGTTTTTTTATTCTTTTTTTCTTTGCTGCCATTAAAAGGCGGCTGTTTTCTGGACGCCCAAGAGACGAATGTCACACGCATTACGCTGGAAGAAGCGCAAGAACGCGCCCTGCGGCAAAGCGTTAGCCTGCAAAAGAGCGGCCTCGATCTTGAGTCCGCCGCGTACTCGGCGTCCCGCCTGTGGTCAGAATTCTTTCCCTCCATAAGCGCAAACGCGGGGGTCAACTACGGATCGAACCTCTTTTCCAACGGCGGTTTTACGTTGGAAGAAAATAATTTCAGCTACAGTGTTTCAGCGGGCGTCAGCCTTTCTCTGAACGCCGGACTTCCTTTGTCCATGCGAATCATCACCCTTGCGTATCAGAGCCAGTTATTGACCTACGAAGACACGAAGCGGCAGATCGGCGTCCAGATCACAAAGGCTTTTTACAACCTGCTTGCGGAAAAGCAAAATATCGCGCTTCTGGAGGAAAGACTCGATCTGGCGCGAAAACAACGGGAAAAGAGCGCGATAGAGTTCAGAAACGGGTTTATTTCCGAACGGAGCGATATGCAAACTCAGCTTGCGGTGGAGAACGCCCGCCTTGATGCAAGCAGGGCGTCCGTTCAGTATGAGTCTCATCTGCGAGACTTTCTGACCCTGCTTGGCATGGACGAATCCTCCGAGCAAGTGGCGCTTGATGGCGCGATCAAGAGTGAGAGGGCTTCTTTTGACTCAGAGGCGCTCATTCGGGATGTTCTTCCCCAGAGACCCGACATCGTGAGGCAACGGCAGACCATTGAGCGGCTTGAACTTGCCAAACGGCAAAAAGTTTTGTCAAGCAAGGCGCCTTCGGTGAATGGCTCCATTCAGTGGAGAGGGGGATCGGGAAGCGCCGCTCTGCAGGGGCAGTTTTCCGACAGTATAACCGGAAGCCTTTCGGTTGCCATTCCCATTGATCCGTGGATACCGGGCGCCAAATCGGATCAAGCCTTGAGAAACGCGGAAATGGATATTAAAAAGGCGCGGCTTGATCTCGTGAATATTGAGAGCGTCGCTAAAAACGAGATCAGAAACCTGTGCGCAAACTTGCGGAATTTGTGGGGAACCATTGAGATAGCCTATATGCAGGTGAATATCGCGGAACGCGCTCATCAGCTTACGGAACAGGCGTTTCAACAGGGCGCGGTGGAGGTTTTGACGCTGGAAGACGCCCGCAACGCCTTGACCACGGCCCGTCAGCAACTTTTGAGCGCGGAATTGGCGTATAAACTGGGCTTGCTGGATTTAGAGGCTGCGGTCAACGCCGATTTAGGGAGTGAGGTATAGCGTATGAATAGATCAAGAACACGCTACGCGCGAAGAGTGGCGACCGTCATCATTCTCGCGCTTATTTTTATATTTATATTGTGCATCGTCCTTTCGTATCTACAAAAAAGGCAGCCCCGGAGCTCGGGGCAAAGCGCCGCGCCCGGACAAATCCCGGCGCAGGGCGCTTCCGCAGGCGGCGCCAGCGGCGGCAACGCCGCCGACATGAGAAACGCGGTCGCGGTGCGAGCCGTGTCCGTTGAAAACGGCGCAATCGAAAACACCATCCTGATAAACGGAGACATACTCACAGGCAGGGACGTTTCCATTTATCCCACCGTCGCGGGCAGGCTGTCGGAGTTGCGGCTCAAAATTGGGGATCCGGTTGCGCGGGGGCAGGTGGTCGCGCTGGTTGATCCGTCTCGTCCCGGCGAAGTTTTTTCACAAAGTCCCGTTGTGTCAACCATAAGCGGAACTATCATGTCCTCCCCGGTTGCAGCGGGCAATACGGTGTCCGCCACCACCGCGATCTACACAGTGGGCGACCTTTCCAACCTGCTGGTGGAGACCTTTGTGCCTGAGCGTTACGTGTCTTCGGTACAAAAAGGGTTGCCCGCCGCCGTTTCGCTTGAAGCCTTTCCGGGTGAAATCTTCATGGCGGCGGTTGACGAGGTGAGCCCTGTGCTTGACCCTTCAAGCCGCACCTTGCGGATACGGTTGAAGTTCAACCAGCGGGACAGCCGAGTCAAAGCCGGCATGTTCGCCCAAGTGTCGCTCGTCACCCAGCGCAGGACAGACGTAAAAGTCATTCCCCGCGACGCGCTTATCAACACCTATGGCTCCTATATTGTGTTCACGGTTGACGATGAAGGCAGGGCGCGGCGAAAGGAAGTCGCGCTTGGGCTTGAGAGCGAAAGCATGGTTGAGATAGCGGAAGGGCTTGCGCTGGGCGAAAAAGTGATAGTGGTGGGGCAGAATTTTTTGTCTGACGGCGATCCGGTGCGGGCGCTTGAGTAGTTTCAACAGCGCGGGGCGTTCGCTGTAGCGCGGCGGACATATACAGAGCCCTGCCACGCGACGCACCGCTTTTACGTTAACTTCAGTTTTGAAACTGACTCTGTTATTGCCTCTGTTATATAGAATAATATACTTTGTCAAACGAGGCTCCCGTAATTGTCAGGCAAAACAGGATAGTATGATACAATATGCAAAGCAGGTGTCTGACAACACATATCCCCGGCGGTGTAGCGCGAACAAGGACAGAAGGAGCGATTATGGCGGGACTGGAAGCCCATCAAGGCGACTCCCCCGCCATCAAGGCATGGTGATATCCCAATTATTTTGCGTATGAAGCTATGCCCGCATAACGAGGGGCGCCTATGAGAAGAACGGCGCGAATGGACGGGGGAAAAGCGACCGAGTTATGCGTAACTGCCCCTAAATTGGTTGGAGTAAAAATCTAAAAAAGATTTGAAAGTTATTGACAAAAACATTTTATGAATGTAAATTGCATCAGGAGGAAAATTGTATGACAAGTGTTGAAATTGATTTTGTAGTACCGGACGTTCTCGCTGCGTTTGACGCTTACAGCAAGGCTTTTGGAGCGGAAGCGATTGAAAAGTCTTCCCTTGAGAAAGGGCTTAATGAAGTCATTTTTACCGTTTTTGGAACTCGTTTTCATATACTGGACGAAAATCCCGACGCTTTTCTTGTGGCTCCCAAAGAAGGGCAGGGTGGATTTATGTGGTTCAACTTGGTGGTTGATGATATAAAGGATGTGTTTGAAAAAGCGTCTGCGGCAGGATTCAGTACAATACTGGAAATTCAAGAAGTCCCGATGTCATCATTACCGGCAGGCTCAAAGACCGCAATGCAAAAAGACCCTTGGGGTTATATATGGCAATTGCATCA
>JAIRTS010000138.1 GCA_031254795.1 Treponema sp. | reverse complement strand
AGCATTATGTTGCCGACACGAAAAATATTATGGTAACTGCCGATTACCCATATCGAACCTGTATCTTTTAATATGCGCCTGCATTCTTTAAGCCATGCGGTACAAAAATTATCATATTCGTTAAACGAAGAGAATTTGTCCCATGCATCGTCAACACCGTCAACTTTTGTGTTGTCTGGTCTATATAAAGCGTTTTTTAATTGCATATTATAGGGTGGATCGGCAAAAATTAAGTCAATGGAGTTACCGGGAAACTTCTTCAGTTCTTCAATGCAATTACCTTGTATTATGGTATTTATTCTCATATTTTGAGTATGACAGGCTGTTTGGGGCATGTCAATAGGGTAAATATTAGCGAAAATTGTTAGGGCAGGGCATTTCGCAAAACGTTTCGGCTGTATGTGGAACCTACGGTTCGGCGGTGCTTTGGCGGCATAGATAAGCAAAACCGAAGTCCGGGTCGCTTTAGCGGCGAAGCGCATACAGCCTCGTCATGTGCAGTGGGGGCGTACACTATTATTTTATATTTTCTTTTAATTCAACAATTTTTCTGCAAATAATTTAGCATTTTTTATATCTTCATCGTTTGACCTCCCTTTGTTCATTCCAAAAGCAAACGAGAATATTTTAAATTTCCGTATAGCCTTTACAATCAAATTCAGCAACAATTGCCCCCCCCCCCCCACTTTTTTCTGCAATTTGTCTCTGAGCACCTTATGATTCTTAAACATTTGTTTCTCATTATAACCTCCACTCATTGAAAAAATAAATGTTTTTTATTTTGCACATTTGGTAATTTATCAACAAATTTATGTAATTTGGAACAATGTTTACCACCGCCAATCCTTGTCCCAAAGTCGATTAAATCATAATTATTCATATCAATCAATTCATTTTTTTTGGTCAATTTCCATTATTGAAGCATTAATTTTTGTCACAATAGCATTGGCAATTTTTCGTGTATTCTTTCGATGATATGAATGCAAAAAGATAGTCGATTTCATTTTTAGTTTCTCCATATATACCATTTAATATCGAGTGTTTTCAGAAAATTTCTTATTTTTAAAAACTTTATCCCCATTGCATATAACGGCGCATAACGTTCCGGCTGTATTGACAGTAGGTGGAATGAGCTGTGGGAGGCGTAACCAATCTAGTCGAACGGAACCCCGATCCGCTCTAGGCACTGTTAGCAAAAATAGAGAAGGGGGGATATAAAAAAGAGGGAAAGGAACATGGAGAGGAAAGAGCGGCTATACCCAATAAGTGAAGAGAAGTTCACGGAAGTGGTATTGCCGATTATAGAGGCGAGCTATCGGGGGGAAGGGCGATCGTCCGAAGTTTCCCATTATAAAGCGTTTTGCGGCATACTCTATATTCAGAGGATCGGGTGTCCCTGGCGGGATTTGTCTGAAGAGTACGGATACCGGCATGTGGTGTATGGTCGGTTTTCTCGGGATGGCGGGCGGGGATGAGCGCGAAGTTTCATTTGGCGATAACGGCGGATGGGCGTGTGGTGAAAGGGTTTCTGAGCGGAGGGAACGTGAACGGCGTTGAAGCGGCGCCGGAATTGGTCCGGGAGGTGTCCGGGTGTGCGGCACCGGCGGATCGGGGGTATGACAGCGATGAGTTTCGCAGAATATTGAAGGGAACAATGCCGAGCCGGTGGCGCCATGGCGAAAAAACCTGAAAGAAGAGATAGCGTATGACAAGGAGAAGCACCGGAAGCGCTCTTTTATAGAGCGGATATTCGGAAAGGCTAAAGAGAACCGGCGGTTTACGGCGGGGGTCTGTCCTAAAGTTTGTGGAATTGGCCAACCTGAGGTAGAACTACCGAAGGTTGACGGTCATAAATAATCCTTGGGATTTATCAAAATATTTACAACGGGCCATAGTAAAAAGATTATAGCGCACTGTTTGTGTTTTGGATACTTTTCCGACAGCCTCAACAGGACTGTTTACGCTTCGCCGCTAAAGCGGCTCGAGCTTCGGTTTTGCTAGGTCATTTCGCTACGCTCCATTCCACGGCTCATTCCACCCACAGTTTTTGCGCTCTGGAGATGCTTCGCATTTCTTTTATCGGGTGCAAAAAACCGTCAATATATACGGAACGTTATGTGCAATACCTCTAAAATCGGTTAAAATTAAGCATAAAAAATATTGACAAAATAATACATTGATGCCATACTTCTGTCAAAAGGAGATAATCATGTTGGCAGATAGTATAAAAATCAGGCAAAGCGAATTTTCCAAAATATTGAAATATTGATTAAAGCAATTCATGGAAATGAGTTTGATACAATGAGCCTCCCCGCCGCGTGGCGGGGACTAAACTTCACTGTGAATAAAAGGTGGGCTCAAAACATGGAGATATTCCTATCATTTCATGCGCTCAATATATAAAAACTTTATTGATCCGGAAAATTACATGGAACCCGATTTTCATAAAAGTGGATTAGACGATCAAAGACTTAAGGAAAAGGCAAGATTTAATGAAGAGGAATATACAAGATTGGAATTGATATTGGCACAGTTACGGCATAGAAGAGGCAAGAGAGCAGCTTGGGCGGAGAGAGCGCAAAGCGGCGTGGATTTGCGGGCGTAAGACACGGGCGGAACCGCCGTGAATCCGCGCGCGTGACGCAATGCGCATTGCGGTCGCAACATTTTATTACACGAGCCTGTTCCAAAACTAACCCGAACCTTTGGTTCGGGTTAGTTTTGGAACAGGCTCACACAACAAAGTGGCGGAGTCCGTCACGGCTCCGTTTCATGCGATATTGTGATCGTTGATCCCGAACTGCTCTTGATGACCTCAATGCGGCTTGGGATGCGGGTTCGCAAGTCCCCAACATGGGAGATGATCCCCACCATGCGATGCTCGCGCAATTCATCCAGTATGCCGAGCGCCTTGTCAAGGCTTGCGTCGTCAAGGGATCCGAAGCCTTCGTCTATGAACACCGCGTCGAGTTTTACGCCGCCGGAGCGTTCCTGTATAGAATCCGCAAGCCCAAGCGCGAGGCTTATGGAAGCCATGAAGCTTTCTCCGCCGGAAAGAGTGGCGCAGGGGCGCGTTTTACCGGTGTAGGCGTCAAATACTTCGAGATCAAGACCGGAAAGTCCGCGTCCGCTCTCACGCTCCGTGTTGAGCAACAGGGAATAGCGTCCCTCGCTCATGCGTTCAAGGCGGCTGGTCGCAAAAACCGTAACTTCGGCAAGGTATTTGCCCAGAAGCCATGCGTCAAAAGATCGCCTTTTGCCGGTTCTGCCTTCAAGATCGTCCCGCAACCGCGCCAAAACTTCGCTTTTTTTGAGCAAGGCGGCGTACTGCTCGCGTTTTTCCTTGAGAAGGGCGCCGTCCCGTTCCGCAGCCGCCAGATCCGCCTGGACCTTGTCTCGCTCCTCTTCCGTTTTTTCAAGCTCCGCCGTGAGTTCCCTGAGTTTCTCTTGAATGCGCGCGCCGTCTTCGTCACCGCCCAGTTCCCGCGCTTCCGCTTGCAGACTTTTTATCGCGTTTTCCACTTCTTCAAAAAGAAGGCGCAGTCTTTCCCGCTCATCTTCCCATTGCCGCACGGTTTTCTCAAAATCCGCTTCGGTTTCCGGCTTCAACATGGCTCTTTTCAGCGCGGCCATATCGGCAAAGGGCGACGCCGCGATGCCGGCGTCCAAACCGGAAATGGCGTCCGCGCGCTTCAACGCCGCTTCTTCGCAGGCGGCGCGGGCTGATTGTTCCGCCGCGAGCGCGGCGGCCAGACGCTTTTGGGCGTTTTCATGCGCTTCCCGCAGAGCCGCGACATCGGCTTCAGCCTTTAACAGGGCTTTTTCGACTTCCGCGAGGGCTTGTTCCGCGCCCGTGGAAGCGCCCATGTCTCCCAGTGCGCGCCGCCGCTTGCGCTCAAGCGACTCTATCTCCGCGCGGAGGGCGTTTTGTTTTTCCCCGCTAATGGCAATGCGTTGTCCGGTTTCAGCGGCAAGGGCTGCGGTATGCTCTTTTTCCTTATACAGAAGCGGCAGTTTGCTGTTCGCCTGACGCGCGTCTCCCCATCGGCTGGTAACCGCGTTCAGAACATCGTTCTGTTTTTTCAACATCGCCGCCACTTCCGTTGACGGCGGAATGTCCGCCGGAGCTTCCGCAAGGGTGGCGCCCATCAAAGCTCGCGCCTCTTTTTGCAGTCCGTCGCGTTTTCTCCGCGTCCGCTCCAGCATCTGTCTTTTCGCTTCCAGATCGGCTTTACAGGCAGCCTCGTCGCGCTCCGCGGCTTTCAACGCGGCGCCAAGCGCTTCTATCCGTTCGTCAAGACCGAATTTCCGCGCGACAGCGGACGCTGGATGCGGATGCTCCACGGCGCCGCACACCGGACACGGCTCGCCTTTTTTCAAACCGGCGGCAAGCGCCGCGGCTCGACCCGCTTGTTCATACGTTTTCTTTTCGGCCTCAAGGCTTTTCACTTCATCGGCAAGCGCCGGAATCTGCTTCGCGAGGGCTTCTTCCGTCCGTTCCAGCGCCGCTATTCCAGACGCAAGCTCGGTTTCCTCGCGGCTCAAAGGTTCTATATCATCGGAGAGCTTTTTTTTCAGTTGAACAAGGCTGTCGTACACGGCTTTCGCCTGTTCATATTGAGCGTCAAGAGGCTGAATCTGAGATGCGAGAGCCTGCAACCGCTGAATTTCCGCGTCTTCTTTCGCCAGTTTCAGATCCTGTTCCGTTTTCTGATCGAGAAGCTGGCGGCCACGCTCTTTTTCATCGGCTAAACCACGCGCCTTTTGCGCAAGCGACGCCTCCGCTTCACGGGCTTCGAGCAACGCGGGACGTTTCTCCTGCAACGCGCGTATGTCCGCCTCCAGTCCAAGGACAGCTTTCACGTTTTTTTCGGCGCGTTCCGCGTTTTCCCGCGCTCCGAGCGCGTTCTCCCGCGCGTTCTGCAGGTCGTGCTCACGACGGACAAACGCGGCTTCGCCTTCTTCAACGAGGATGAGCTTCTCTCTCAAGGGGCGCGTCTTTTTTGAAAGCTCGCAGGCGTTTTTCTTTTCGTAGACCGAGGCGCTCCGCTCCTCATGTTTGGCGTAATCGTCCTGTAATGAGGCGAGGCGTTTGATGTGATCGGCTTCGCGCTGTTTAAGATCGTATTTTTTGGACAAGAGCGTTTTTTCATTGGACAGAACGGCGATTTTTGAACGCGCCCGGCGCAACGTTTCAATAAACGACTGCCTCGCTTCATCAAAATGCTCTATGGAACATCGCTGTTCGAGTTCTTCCAGCGTAATTCTGAGTTGTTTTGCGGCTGTCTCGGCTTCCTTCGCTCTTTCGGCGACCGTTTCTTTGACACGCATGGCTCTGTCGATGGGGAAGAGTTTGCCCAGCACGGCTTTGCGTTCACTGGTGTTCTGCCGGAGGAATTCGGCGAATTCCCCCTGGGGCAGAAGCACTATTTTGAAAAATTCTCCGGGTTCAAGTCCAATCAAGTCCTTTATCTTCTGGTCCGCCTCGCTTTTTCGGGAGCTTGCGCTTTCCCATCGTTTGTTCAGACGCTCGTACAGAACCGCCGATTCTTCGGCGACGGTTACGCCCGCGCCCCGTTTCTTGGGCTTTTCCTGCCTGGGGCTTCGTTCCACCCGGAACAACCTCTCTCCAAGTGAGAATTCCAGGGCGACGAAACACTCGTCAATAGACGCGGCGCCGTTCTTTGGCAATGAGATCTGGTCGCCCGGCGGCAGATTCCCATTGCCAAAATCGGATTTCAGGCGCGAAAGGTGGGCGTTGCGCCCGCCCGGAACTTCCCCGTATAGCGCGAAGCAGATCGCGTCAAATATAGTGGTTTTTCCCGCGCCCGTTTTTCCGGTGATAAGAAAAATATCATCCAGACCGGTAAAATCAATGGAGACCGCGCCCGCAAAGGGGCCGAAATTGTTCAGAGACAGCCGTTCAGGTTTCATGGCTCCGCCTCGGTTTCAAGGAGTATGTCTTTGAACAGAGCCAATTCTTCCGCATAGGCTTCTTTCGCTCCATACATCTCTCCAAGAAACGCGGAAAAATCATCAACAATATCCTCGCCATTTTTTTCCATAGTATGAGTATGCGCGGCGTACGCGGTCTTCAGAACGGCTGTTCTTTCCCGCAACCGCGTATTGATGGCGGCGCTCTGATCAATGCGCAACAGATAGGGAAAGCGTCTGCTCAAAAGGGACAGGGGGTTTTCAATAAGCGCCGTGTCGGTCAGGGTGATCTCAAGGTAATCGGCGGCGGACGCTTGCGCGGCGGCGTTCGATTCGTCCGTCATGTCTCCCCGCAAAAAAGAAGCGAAATCCCCTTTGAGCCGCGTCATCTTCCGCAACGGCGTTACCGGAATGGGTTCAACACGCGGCGCTTTTCCCTTCTCAAGCGTAACCGCAAGGAAGACCTTCCCACGCGCGGCTTCTGAAAAGGAATAGGCCAGCGGGCTTCCCGAATAAAACGCCTTTTCCCCGACTTTCTGAAATGTATGCAAATGCCCCATGGCGATGTAATCAAAGCCGGAAAAGAGGTGTATGTCAATCAATTCCGCGTTGCCCAGGAACGTCCGTTCGGATTGCGAGGAAACGCCGCCGGACGCAAAGAGGTGGGCGATCAACGCCGTGTTGTCAGCGCCGTTCTCTATGGCTTCCCGGCGCGCCTTCTCAAGCCGCGCCGCGGCTTCCCTGGCAAGGAGCGACTGGGATCGGAGCGGCGCAGGCTCCTGCCCGTCCTCGCTGGTCAACACGGATTTCAGAGAACCCGCGGCGAGGAAGGGCAGCATAAAGAACGCCGTTTTTTCCTGCCCAACCGTAACAACAACCGGTTTGCAGGCGTCTTCCGGCTCCGTACCGACATGGACGCCAAGCTCCGCGAAAAGCTCTCTGCCGAAACCGAGCCGCGACGCCGAATCGTGGTTGCCCGAAATAAGAAACACCTCAACAGCCGGACATTCTTTTTTCAACTGTCCGAGGAAGGGACCCAAGAGCTTCACCGCGTCTGGCTGCGGGATGGAACGGTCGTATACATCGCCGGCGATGA
Source organism: Treponema sp. (assembly GCA_031254795.1). GTDB lineage: Bacteria > Spirochaetota > Spirochaetia > Treponematales > Breznakiellaceae > JAIRKH01. Next base: position 3,115 of record JAIRTS010000138.1, on the reverse strand, counting down.
CCAGCGCGTTGAACGAATGATCCTTGAGCGCGGCGAGCAGAGTCTGGAGCATATTCCGCTGATCTTCAATAAGGGAATGCTCATGGATAACCTTTCCAAGATGGAGATCCGCGGTATGGAGCAATTTCATACAATATCAGCCGTTGCCACGGCCGTCGCTTTGGCTTTCAGAGGACAGCTTTTGCTATACGCGATGGAAGCGCGCGTTGCAAGCGGGACTCGCGCGCGAGGCGGCGAAAATAATTTCTTCATATATTTCATGGCATACCCTCTCCTCTTGCAAACTATCTTAATACAAACCGCCCGTCCGGTCAACCGCGACAGGCAAGTCCCGGTCGCCACATTGCGGCTCACTGTGATTAATCAACGCGCTTTTGACGACAAAATGGCTTTCAAGCTGAATTTCGGCGGTTTCAAACACAATGGGCTCAAAAGCGCGTTGGGATATTTTATCATTTTTCTATGACCGATTTTCTATTTTTAAATTCAGCGGCGCGTCTTGGGGCGTCAATTTTGGAACAAGCTCAGTTGACAAAATAACATAAAAAGACCATACTGAATGCAAGGAGTGAATCAATGAAAAAATCTATTGCCTTTCACTTGCTTGGGTTTATAGCGGCGCTTTCATACGCTCAAGAGCAAAACATGTATGAGAGCCTCATTAACCGTGATGTTGATTCTTGTATAGAAGGATATAAAACAACGGATAGCAACACATTGTTGCTTGATCTGAATAATGAGAGAAGCAATCTTATAAGGCTTAATAAACTTTTTACACAAACGGCTTCTCAAACCACAGATCCAGATGATGTATTGCCTATTATAAATAAAATGTATTGGGCTTCTATTAGATATATGGCGTTAAGTACAGCGCTCTATAATAATGGCGGCGTGAAAGAAGAGGTTTTTGTGGCCGGCATGCGGCTAATGAAAGACGGCCTTATGCTAGTGCTGCAGGGAACGGAGGATATGGGGTTGGACATTGACAGCATGATTAACTATAGGACGCTTCTGGAAACTCCGGTTGAGTTTTGGGAAGCGCCCTATAACCAAGATGTGATGGCAGGAAAAATAAAACTGATTAGCCTTTGAGCCTTTTTCAAAACGCGCGGAGCGGTGGCTTAGAAAAAGTTTCACTATATTTCTTGTGAGCGCGGCGCCGCTCTACAAGGGGCGCCTAAACAGGCGTTTCTTGCGTTGCCGTTGTTTCGGCGTGGGGTAAACGCGGAAAAGCGACCCCTTGATTAGCGTCTATGCGCAAATGCGGATAGAGATGTCTACGGCTTCTTGTATCAAGCGCAATGCCTTTATAGCAAAGCCGGGATTTATACCCGCTTTTACTTTTATGGCACGCTACCCTTTCTTTTGTTAAAAACACGGCTTCTTCCACCGTTTTTTCAAGAGACGTGACGCCTAACAACTAAAAATCTAGTCCAATGGAAAATGAGGCACTCTCGGAGTTCGCGTTGACCGCCCATTCCGCGTAGTCCTACGTGTAGTCCTACGCGCTGTCAATAGCGGCGCGCCGGATCGCGCGACTGCGGGTGGCGATCAGGCTTGGATCACGAGTGTGATCAGAGTTGGATCACAGGAGCGATCAGGGCTGGATCACAGGAGCGATCAGGCTTGGATCGCGAGCGTGATCAGGGTTGGATCACAGGAGTGACTGGGCTTGGAGGAATTATTGTCGCGCTGGAGATCTGCCCCAAATGCGAACCATGTTCGACGCGGCGTTGCATTCTTTTTCCTTTTTTGTTACACTGCTCCCACTATGATAGTGATGAAATTCGGCGGAAGTTCCATCGCCAACGCCGATAGAATCCGCGACATGGCGGAAATTGTGAAAAAGCATGTCCCGCGCAAGCCGGTTCTGACGCTGTCCGCGATGGGCGACACCACGGATCACCTTTTGGACGCCGCGTACGCCGCAATCAACACTGGCTCTTCCTCAATAGACGAGATACAGGAATTGCACCTTGAAACCATAGCGGCTCTTGGGCTTGACGTCGAGAACGAAATCACCCCTCTGCTTGAGGAACTGAAAAATCTTCTTATAGGCGTCTCCATGATTAAGGAATTGACGAAGAAAACGCAGGATTACCTTATGTCTTTTGGAGAACGACTTTCAACGCGGATCGCGGCGGCTTATTTCAGAGCCGTGAGCGTGAACGCGAAGGCGCTGGACGCATGGGACGCGGGGTTCCTCTCGGACGACAACTATTCCTCGGCGTGGATATTGAAAGAGAGTTGGGAAATGATCCCGCGCAAGTTAAACCCGCTGGTCAAGGCGGGCGTCTTGCCGGTGGTAACGGGCTTTATCGCCAAAACCACCCGCAACACCATCACCACGCTGGGGCGCGGCGGATCCGATCTTACGGCGACCGTCATCGCGGCGGCGTGCGGAGCGGAAGAGGCTCAGGTGTGGAAAGACGTTGACGGGATACTCACCGCGGATCCGAGGATTGTGCCGGAGGCGAAGCCGCTGGAAGCCGTCACCTATGAGGAAGCCGCTGAATTGGCGTATTACGGGGCGCAGGTGCTTCATCCCCGCAGCATGCAGCCCTGCGTCAAAACAAGCACGCCAGTTCTGGTGAAGAATTCCTATAACGCGCGATCGCCCGGCACCCGCATAGTCGCTTCGCTTGAAAAACCCGCGCCGGTTAGAGCCATCACCTCACGGAAAAACGTGACCCTTGTGGACATTGTGTCGACCCGCATGGTCGGGCAGGCGGGCTTTTTGGAGCAGGTGTTCTCAACGTTTGCGAAACATGACGTTTCCATCGACATGGTCGCCACCAGCGAGGTCTCCATATCGGTGACGGTGGACGCGACGTACGATTTAAGCGGGTTGCGCGAGGACATGCTCAAGATAGCGCAGGTGCATATAAAAACCGGCAAGGCGATTGTCACCATTATAGGCGATGTGGAGCGTTCTTCCGAAATATTGAACCGAACGTTCAGCGTGTGCGCTGCGGCAGGCGTTCAGGCGCAGATGCTTTCCCAGGGCGCAAGCAAGGTGAACATCAGTTTCATTGTGAACGACGCCCAGTCGGACGAAGCGGTGAGGCGGATTCACAGGGAGTTTTTCGGCGCGTCATGAACCGCGCGAACAAAG
>JAIRTS010000120.1 GCA_031254795.1 Treponema sp. | reverse complement strand
TATCTGCTGACGGTTATGCTATTTATGCCCAACATGGATGCCATCTCTCCGGTCGGTTTTAGCCGGCCGCGGTTCAATACGGTTTGAATTCGACCCGCGTATTTATGCCTGATGGTTCCAGCCGCCAGTAATTTTTCCATCAGTGCTGTTTCTTCCGCGGTAGCCTGTGGCAATACTTCTTTCACGCCCTCCGGTATATCATACTTTCATTAGTCTTTCTGTATTTGTCAGAACGCTAGGGTGTCTTCATCACGGAATGGTTATAGAGCTATTATTTGCCGCCGGGGAATTGCTATACTGATATTATTATTTTCCATTAACTTTCAAGAAATTTTCTCTCCATTTTTTCCCATTTCATCTACTATTTTTTGACCTTTCTTTAAATGGGATAGTCATAATTTTTTTATGAAGTTCATTGCTCTCTCTAAGAAATCCGTTCAATGTAAAATCAAAGGATTTACCATGAGTGACTATATACATTAAAAGATACGCTGTGTTAGGATTAATTTGTTTGTTCTGCAAAATAATTTCTTTATGACAAATCAAATATAAACAAATATCTACCAATTGTAACCCTGGACTTACTGATGATGTCTTCATTTCAAAAGTGCTTTCTTTTATAGTTTTTAAATAAAAATAACCATTCTCACGTAAATCCCATTTTTCTGGTACATTTTTATTGGAAGTAAGTTTATGTATCTCAATAAATATTTTCTTCATTTGGTTTTGTTCATCGTGAACAATCTTATTAACCCTACTATTCATCGATTTTGCACATCGTGCAAACATATCGAGCATTGGCAAGAAAGTAACAACATTTGGTAAGTATCGCCAGCGATCAACTTTTCTTGTATTATACGTTGTAATATCCTTTGGATTGTTAATTACCCATTTCAATGGATCTGATATTAATTGTCGAGATCTTTCATCAAGAGAATTATCGCTTAATTCTAATATCTGTTTGCAAGTCATCCCTAATACATCAATGGTAACATTTTCATCTGTGGCAAAACATCCGGCAAGCCGCTTTGGCTTCGGCCCGGTTTTCGCTTGCTTCCCGGATTGATTTGTCCGGCTGTTGTATCAGAGTCTCCATAGTTCTGATAAACCGTTCTTCCAGCCGCAACGAATGAAAATCCAACCCCGCAAATTCTTTTTCCATATCGAAACGTGTCCCCCGCGCCATGTTCCCCTCCCAAAGTTTCCGGCTGTTTGGGAGAGTTTAGCACAAATGGGAGAATTTTGTGGGTCAAGTTTAGAGCTTTAGGGCGGTAAAAATTGGCGTCGCCAACAAAAATGTGGTAGTAGACTGGTTTGCCACACAAACCTTCACAGTTACATAATTTCCGAACGAACTTCGGCCATGACGCGACGCGGACAAGCTAGTTCATTCAAACTCCCGATGGCTTGATATTAAAACGCTTTTTGATGGCTCGTTTCGCTCATCATCACGATTAAGACCATATTTTGCTTTACCATTTTACCGAGAATCAAACGAATCAACCGTAGTTTTTGTCTTTACACGCCGTAGTCCGGATATTGATTGCAAGGGCGTGGGCGGGAAAGCGTTTGCAGTCAATAACCCCGGCAATCGCATAAAAGACCGGCTCTGTGGCAATGGGCGAGGCTTCCATACGTCGCGCAGCCTACGCCGTTTACGGGCGGCATAGACCAATCGCCCCCTGCCGGGGCAGGAAATTTATCCGGTATACTTGGCTTTCAGCGCAACACCACATTGCGCCGCGCCGCTCTATTGCAAAACACTCTTGTATACACTATACTTTTTCCATGCCGAATCTATCTGTAAAAGAACGTCTTGCGATACCGCCGCAGAAAATGCCGATGCAGGAGCCGGCTGTACGCGCTAAAAACATGCGGGAAGTCGCCTTGGGCTACACTGCGGAACAGGCGAAAACCGAAGCCGAGCGTTGCCTCGGGTGCAAAAACGCGCCGTGCGCGCGCGGGTGTCCTGTGGGGGTGCAAATACCTCGCTTCATCGCGGAAATCCAGAAGGGCGATTTCAAAGCCGCCGTTGATATTATAAAAGAAACAAATTTGTTGCCTGCGGTATGCGGACGGGTCTGTCCCCAGGAAAAGCAGTGCCAACTTGAATGTACGGTTGGAAAAAGTCTCAAAAACATGGAAAAATCGGTCGCAATCGGCAGGCTGGAGCGCTTCGCCGCAGACTGGGAGCGGGAGAACAACAGGGAGACGGTTCCGGTGAAAGCGGCGCCCACGGGAAAAAGAGTCGCCGTCATTGGATCAGGCCCCGCAGGGCTTACGGCGGCGGCGGATATCGCGCGCACCGGACATGAGGCGACCGTTTTCGAGGCGCTTCACAAGCCGGGTGGCGTCATGGCGTACGGCATACCGGAATTCCGGCTGCCCAAATCCGTGGTGTCGCATGAAATAGACAATTTGTCCGCGCGGCTTGGCGTGAAGTTTGAAACCAATTTTCTCGCCGGGCGCACCGGAACAATACGGGATCTTCTTGAAAAGGAACAATTTGACGCGGTGTTTATCGGGGCGGGCGCGGGATTGCCGAAGTTTTTAAATATCGAAGGCGAGAACCTCGTGGGCGTGTTCAGCGCCAACGAGTACCTCACCCGCGCAAACCTGATGAAAGCCTGGGATGAGGAGCGGGCCGCGACGCCGATGTTCGCGTCCCGCGTCGCGGCGGTCATAGGCGGCGGCAATGTGGCGATGGACGCGGCGCGTATGGCACTGCGGCTCGGCGCCGAACAGGTTCATATTATATACCGGCGTACGAGAGACGAAATGCCGGCGCGCGCCGAAGAAGTCGAACACGCTGGGGAAGAGGGCGTCGCCTTCAATTTTCTGCGCAGTCCCGCCGCGATTCTGGGCGATGAGCGAGGGCGCGTTGTGGGCATGAAGCTGCAAAAGTTTGCTCTCGGCGA
>JAIRTS010000112.1 GCA_031254795.1 Treponema sp. | reverse complement strand
GGCGGCAGCGGCAGCAAGCCCCTGAAAGCCCCCCGCGCCGCCACATTCGACCGCCTCCTGACCGTAGCCTCCTAGCGACAGGCTCCTGGCGGCGACAGGACAGCGTCAGCGCTTGACGCGGTACGGCGTCAAGTGTTGACGCAGTACGGCGTCAAGCGTTGACGCAGAGCGGCGTCAAGTGAATGAACAAATAGCAGAGAGCAAAGGGGGAAAGGGCGGTCGTCATTGCGAGGCGCTCAAACCGCCCTGTTTGGAGGCTTCAAACCACTCTGTTTGAGGCGCTCAAACCGCTCTGTTTGAAGCGCTCAAACTGTCCTGTTCAAGGTGTCGCGGCAAAGCGGTGGCGAGTGAATGGGCAACGGGGCCGCCGACAGAGGGCCGCGAGTCGTCCGCCCAGTCGTCATTGCGAGCCTGTAGAGCGAGGCGATCCGGGGCGGGGCGGTCTTGCATGGAGCGCTTCGGCGCGTCCGCGCCCGCGCTGACGATTGCAGGCGTCGCGGCGGAGCGGTGGCAAATGTTGCGACTCGCGGACTGCGCGAACGCCCCCCTTAACCAAACCCGCGCCGCTCCTCTGACATAGCCCCGGTCAGCTTCCCTGGCCAAGCCTATGTCGGGGCTTCCGCGTCGGCCCGGATCGAGCCGCCCTCCCCGGCGCGCGGCCTGGTCATTCAGCCCATAGCCGGGGAAGCCGCCGCCTTGGAACCGGCCGCCTGCCGCCACAGGCCGGAGCCGCCCCGATACCGGATGCCACAGAAATACGTGTCCCGCATGAACACCCGGTCGTTCTTCGCGCCAGTGATTTCCTCAAATTCGGCTTCGCTTCGTTTCCGGCTGACAAGGGGCTTGAGGCTCCCGAAAAGGCGCGGCAGGCTCATGGCAGCCTGCAGGTGTTGCTTTTGGCGCTGGACGGGATAACTGTGGAGAGCAGCTTCCAGACCGGTTCCGCGTCCGGTTCGGCCATTCTCCGGCGGAACTCGTCGCGCAGGGCCGTCCGCAGATCGTTTAATATGGCGCTGGCGCTGATCATTCCTCGCCCTCCTTGATTGGAAGGCGCGGCAGATGGCGGGGCGCCGCCGGCGGAGCCTTTTTCAAGAGCGGCGGGAAAACAGGGGCGAGGGTTGATCTTTTTTGCAATTCCATTCATTGTATTCCCATGAAAACCGAATCCGAAGCCTTCAAGGGCTTGTATGATATTGTGGCGCGGCTCCGCTCTCCGGATGGTTGTCCGTGGGACAAGGAACAGACGCCTTCAACGTTGCGGGGCGATCTCATTGAAGAGACCTACGAATGCGTGGAAGCCATTGACGAAGACAAACCGGAACATATCAAGGAAGAGCTCGGCGATATATTTCTGCTTGCAACCATGATCGCCTATATGCACGAACAGAGAGGGCTTTTTTCCGTTTCCGGCGCGCTGGAAGCGGTCTCGGAAAAGCTCATTCGCCGGCACCCGCACGTATTTGGGGAAGTGAAAGTGAAAGACAGCGGGGAAGTCCTTGAAAATTGGGCGAAAATCAAGGTTGAGCAGGAAGGACGCGCGCCGAAAGACTCGGCTCTGGACGAGGTGTCAAAAGCGTCGCCTCCCCTTGACCGGGCGTACAAATTGCAGAGAAAAGCCGCGAGGCTGGGATTCGATTGGGATGCGCCTTCCGGCGTTTTCGCTAAAATTCAGGAGGAAATTGGCGAGGTTCAAGACGAATTCGGCAGGGAACGAGTTGATCTCTCCGCGTTGGAATCCGAGTTGGGCGACTTGCTTTTTACGGTTGTCAATCTCTGCCGTTTTATGAAGGTCGATCCGTCAATAGCGTTGCATCGCGCGAACATCAAATTCACCCGCCGCTTTACCTATGTGGAAAAAAGGATGAAAGAAACAACCCAAGAAATGAAAAAAGAAAACTGCGCGGCGATGGAGGCGTTTTGGCGGGACGCGAAGGAACAGGAGGGATGAACCGCGGCGATGAAACGCCGTGAGCAGGCTCATCCCTTTTTTGCAGCGCGCTCCATCGGATCTGCGGAGCGCCGATTCGGTGGAGCCGAGCGCGAGCCTGCCGGATCGCGCTCCTGTCCCTTGCTTTTTCTAATTTTTCAGGTTGTAGAACGCCTTCTTGCCCGCGTACTCCGAGACTCCTTCAAGCTCTTTCTCAATCCTGAGAAGTTGGTTGTACTTGCAAATGCGGTCGGTGCGGCTCATGGAGCCGGTTTTAATCTGACCCGTCTCAAGCGCGACCACGAGGTCCGCGATAAAGCTGTCCTCGGTCTCGCCTGACCGGTGGGAAACAACGGCGGTGTAGCCGGCGCGTTTCGCCATTTCGACCGCTTCGTAGGTTTCGGTTATGGTGCCGATCTGGTTCACCTTGATGAGGATGCCGTTGCAGGAGCCTTCTTTGATGCCGCGCGCAAGGCGTTTCGTGTTGGTGACGAAGAAATCATCGCCTATGATTTGAATCCTGGAGCCGAGTTTCTTCGTCATGGTCACATAACCAGCCCAATCGTCCTGATCGAGGGGGTCTTCGATGGAGACAATCGGGTACTTGCCGATCCAGCTTTCATAGATCGCAATCAATTCATCAGCGGAGAAGAGTTTGTCTGGATTGGATTTCCAGAATTTGTAGCCTTTTTTGCCGCCTTCGTCAAAAAGCTCGGAACTGGCGCAGTCCATCGCAATGCCAAATTGCTCTTTGTCCGCCTTGTACCCGGCTTTTTCAATCGCTTTAACGATGAACTGGAGCGCTTCTTCATTGCCGAGATTCGGCGCGAACCCGCCTTCATCGCCAACGCTGGTGTTATGTCCGGCCTCGCTCAGAAGTTTCTTCAGGGTGTGGAACACTTCGGCCGTCCAGCGCACCGCTTCCGATATGGATTCCGCGCCAATGGGCATGACCATGAATTCCTGGAAGTCGATTTTATTATCCGAATGTTTGCCGCCGTTGATGATGTTCGCCATGGGAACGGGCAACACGGTGGTGTGAATGCCGCCCAGATATTTGTAAAGCCGAACGCCCAAAGATTCGGCGGCGGCGCGCGCCGTTGCCATTGACACGCCGAGGATGGCGTTTGCGCCGAGGTTGCCCTTGTTTTCGGTGCCGTCAAGCTCGATCATCACGTGATCCACATCAACCTGATCAACAGCGTCAAGCCCAATGATCTCAGACGCGATGATGTTGTTCACATTTTCAACAGCTTTCTGAACGCCCTTGCCCAGATAGCGGCTCTTGTCGCCATCGCGCAACTCAACGGCTTCATGCTCGCCGGTGGAAGCGCCCGATGGAACCGCAGCCCGCCCAAAGCTTCCGTCTTCAAGGCAAACATCAACTTCAACAGTGGGATTACCACGTGAATCAAGAATTTCACGCGCTTTGACATATTCTATGGTACTCATAGATACTCCTCTATAAACCTGCGGCTTTTTCCGCAGCCATAAGATTAACGCGAACCAACGGTCCGTAGATTTCTCTAAAACAAAATCATATACTCTATTTTTAACCTTTACGCGTAAAGCGTCAAGGGGGTGGAAAGCGTTTTTATCCGCAAAGTCCGGTTTAGCGCCCGTTGCGGGCGCGGAGGCTCATTCCTTGTTCGATTTTCAGGCCAACTGTACATTTTTCTACACATGGTCTCGTTTTTGGGAATATGGCGGCTTTATGTCAAAATCTTTTGTTTCCCCGTTGTGATTGACAGGCGTGGAAACGCAGATGGCCAGTGCAAGCGCCATTGCCAACGCTCTCCACTGCTTTGGTCGCGGCGTTATATGTCAACGCGCCATAGACGCATCCTTCCTCCATGAATGAAAGACATGGTTTTGCCTTTAATGTCATTGCCATCTTTGCCGAAAAGAGGCGTTCTCCACGCCCCACTTTTTCCGCGTTCTGAGAGCGCAAAGACAGGGTGGATTGTGGCGTATAAGCGGGCGTGACACGCTTTGATCGCCGCCAAACATCGAAAAAACCGCCAATTCTGAGGATTCTTCGCGCGTTTGGATAATCGCAAATTTTCTTCTTGCCGTTGCGCGCGTTTTTTAGTATTTTATATGAAAACCTCATAGAAACCCTCTTGACAGAGGGTTCATGCAAGTTACTGTGGGTAACGGAGGTATCATATTTCATTCAAACCGGTGATCTGTAGGTGATCCGGGTATAAAACGGTTTGTAATTAAGAAGCCGTTAATTAAGAAGGAGAAAGATATGGCAAAACAGTTGATGTTCAACGAAGAAGCGCGGCGCAAACTGCTGGATGGTGTTGAGCAGATTTCCAAGGCTGTCAAGGTAACCCTTGGTCCAAAAGGGCGACTGGTTCTTCTGGACAAAAAGTTCGGCGCGCCGACCATCACCAAAGACGGCGTTTCCGTTGCAAAGGAAGTTGAACTTGTGGATCCGTATGAAAACATGGGGGCGCAGCTTCTCAAAGAAGTGGCGACCAAAACCAATGACCTTGCCGGAGACGGCACCACCACCGCCACGGTGCTTGCCTATTCCTTGGTGAAAGAGGGGCTAAAGGCTGTGGCGGCAGGCATGACTCCCATTGAATTGAAGCGCGGCATTGACAAGGCTGTTGACATTGCGGTTGAAGAGATTAAAAGGAATTCGAAGGAAATAAAGGACAAAGAGGAAATTTCCCATGTCGCGGCTGTTTCCGCCAACAACGACATGGAGATCGGCAACACCATTGCGGACGCCATGGCGAAAGTCGGCAAAGACGGTGTCATCACGGTTGAAGAATCCAAGACCATGAACACGTCCATCGACTTTGTGGAAGGCATGCAGTTTGATCGCGGGTATATCTCGGCGTACTTTGTTACGGATCGGGACACCATGACCAGCGTCTACGAAGACGCCTACATCCTTATCCACGACAAGAAAATTTCCACCATGAAGGATATCCTTCCCTTGCTTGAAAAAATAGCCCAGAGCAACAAGCCGCTCCTCATCATTGCGGAAGACGTTGACGGAGAGGCGCTTTCCACCTTGGTTCTGAACAGCTTGCGCGGAACGCTCCGCACCTGCGCGGTCAAAGCGCCCGGTTTCGGCGACCGCCGCAAGGCTATGCTTGAAGACATCGCCATCCTCACCGGTGGACAGGTCATCACCGAAGAGCTTGGGCTTAAGCTGGAAAACACCGACATCAGCCAACTCGGCAAGGCGAAGACTATCAAAATTGACAAAGACAACACCACCATCATCAACGGAAATGGCAAAGAGAAGGACATCACCGATCGTATCGCCCAGATCAAGGCGCAGATCGAAGACACCACCAGCGACTATGACCGCGAGAAATTGCAAGAGCGGCTTGCCAAGCTGGCCGGAGGCGTCGCGGTCATCAGCGTGGGCGCGGCGACTGAGGTGGAGCTTAAAGAAAAGAAACACCGTGTGGAAGACGCGCTCTCCGCGACTCGCGCGGCCATTGCCGAAGGCATTGTGCCGGGCGGCGGTCTTGCGTTGATTCAGGCTGTCCGCGCTCTTGAGAAAGCCGGAGTCAGAGACCTTACTGATGACGAAAAAGTGGGCTTCAAGATCGTGAGGCGCGCTCTTGAGGAGCCGATTCGCCAGATTGCGGAAAATGCGGGCGTTGACGGCGCGGTCATTGCGGATAAGGCGAAGTCCTCAAAAGCTGGCGTTGGTTTTGACGCGGCGAACATGAAGTGGGTTGATATGGTCGGAGCAGGCATTATTGATCCGGCGAAGGTCGCTCGCTCCGCATTGCAGAATGCGGCGTCCATCGCGGGGCTTCTCCTCACCACCGAGTGCGCCATCACCGACATTCCTGAAAAGAAAGAAGCGGCGCCGGCAGGCGGTGGCATGGGCGGTATGGGCGGCATGGATTACTAATGCGCGTCCAACGCGACTTCATTCGCAGTGGAATTTAATATCCCGCCCTTGAAGAGCGGGATAGTTCATAAAAACCGGTTGTTGCAAGAATAAACCATTCAAAGCGGCGACCGGTTTTTTATTCGCAATGGGGTGCAATACCTCGCCCCTTGGGGCGGTTAGAATAGGCGCCGCCTACAAAAAAATGGCAGTAGACTGGTTTGTTGCACAAACCTCCACAGTTACATAATTTCCGAACAGAACGAACCTCGTCCTCAATGCAACACTTGCACGATACCTCGCCGCAAACTTGTTTACGCCACTTGCGGTGGGGAGGTTCATTCGCAGTGGGCTGTAATACCCAAATACATTTAGTTAACAAGGCTGTAAAACCATGACACATTCAAGCGGGAGAAGAAGCGAGTTTTGAGTGCTTGCTACCGTCGATGTCCGCAGGCGAGAATATAGAAAAGAATGAACCAGTCCGCCGCCCTAGGGCGCTAAAGTTGGCCCACAATTTACACACATTCATGCTATACTCCCGAAAAGCTAAGAACTCCGGGAGGGGGATATGGCGCGGGGGACACGTTTCAACATGGAAGCGGAATTCGCCAGGCTGGATTTTCGTTGCGGCTGGAAGAACGGTTCGTCAGAGCGGTGGAGACGCTTTATAAGCGACCGGACAAGTCTATTCGGGAAGCGCGCGAAGACCGGGCCGAAGCCAAGGCGATGTGCCGGACGCCGGGAAATTGCCAGGGCGCGCCGTGAGGCGGCGACACGGCGGATGTCCGGGCTGGTTCATTTTCAATGCTTTTTCAGAAATATGCAGATCATATTCCTTTAATCATGAATAATCTGTAATTTCAGCATACCGCATTACGGAAGTTCGCGGAGTTGGAGAGATGGGGAGGCGGCTGCATTGCCGCGGCTCCCCCATCTTTGTCTATTAATACAGGCTCTGTTTCCTGTCTTCCATTTCCCCGGAGGGGAGAAACCCACCCCCACTTGCCGCGCTGGGACGCTGTTGGCCATCCTTATGACATGGCGCAGGCTGGCCGCCACGGACTGGCGACTGTCTAGTGGCGCCGAACCTTTGGTTCACGTTTACGACGGGGATTATTTATTCTCGCCCTCGGGTCCGGTGTACGCCCGCTTCGGCTTGGTGGGCGGTGACTCCGGCGTACCGGCGCCTGAATTCTCCGCCGTAACGCCGGCGATGGCGCCGTCCATTGTTCCCGTT
>JAIRTS010000193.1 GCA_031254795.1 Treponema sp. | reverse complement strand
AAAGTCCGCGCTGCTTTCCTTTAACTGCCGGTCGGTCTCCTTCTGAGCCTCCCGCAATTCCATCAACGCGGCCCATACCTGCTCAAACGTCAGCCCCATTCGCGGCTCCATCGTCATTTTCGCCATAATCCTCCTCTTGTGAGCCTGTTTTATACTAATTATATCTTTTTTACCCTAAATAGTAAAGAGAATCTCTAGAAACTTCAGTTTTTGAAAGTTTCCTTACCCCCGGAACCTCCGGGAACCCTGATAGGGTTTCCATAGGTTCCCTAAAAATAGTCAAACCCTATTCTATGCATTGACAAGGACAACCATTTGTAGTAGTACTGGAGCCAGTCTCAAAACGCGAACGTAGTTCGCGCAACGTTCGGGCCAGTTTTGAAATCGGCTTTTGGAAAAAGCGATCTAAAACTCGCTTTTTCCTCTAAATCTAAGGTTGCTTGACAAGCTCCGCTTGTCTTTCAAAACTGACGTCCCAGGGCGCATTTTGAAACAGCCTCGTTTTTTATAAAGGAGCGCGTCTGTATGAAAAAAACGTGGAAAGCTTTTTTGGCGCCCCATCCTCCGCTCATTGTGCCGGGTGTGGGAAAGGGCGATGAGATTCCCGCCACACGGGATGCGTATACGCGGGTCGCGGAAGAAATTCGGGGGGAAAACCCTGAAACCATCATCATCATTTCACCGCATAGCGTTTGCTACGCTGATTACTTCCACATTTCGCCCGGAACATCCGCGACAGGGGATTTTGGCGCGTTCCGCGCCCCGCACGTCGAGTTTTCCGTGCGGTACGATGATGAGTTGGCGAACCGTATCGGCGCGGTGGCTGAAAAAGCCGGCGTACACGCGGGAAATCTCGGCGAGCGGAACGCCGGGTTGGATTATGGCGTCATGGTTCCGCTCTATTTTCTCCAATCGCCGCAGATAATCCGCGTCGGGCTTTCCGGCCTGCCCCTGATTGACCATTACCGGTTCGGTATGATCGTCAGGAAAGCGGCGGACGCGCTGGGGCGGAATGTCGTGGTAGTGGCGAGCGGCGACATGTCCCATAAACTAAAAGCGGACGGCCCCTACGGTTTTGCCAAAGAGGGTCCCGCGCATGACGCCTTTGTCAAAGAATGCATTGAACGCTCGGACTTTAGAAGCCTTATGGCGGTCGATCCCGCGCTCTGCGAACGCGCCGCCGAGTGCGGTTTCCGCAGTCTCGTGATTCTCGCCGGCTTCATGGATGGACTGCGGACGCAGGGGCGCGTTCTGAGCTACGAGTGTCCCTTCGGCGTGGGCTATCTCACGGCGGCGTTTTCGGGCGACGGGGACGAGCCTTCTCTCCTGCCCGTCCTGCTTGACGAGCGAAAAGCCCGCCTCGCCCGGAAACGCGCCACGAGCGACCCGTATGTACGGCTTGCGATTAACGCCATTGAGCGTTTTGTGAGAACCGGGAAAATCATGGCGCCGCCCGCGCCGTCCAAAGATATGCCCGCTGATATGCTTAAAAAACGCGCCGGCGTGTTCGTGTCCGTTAAAAAAGACGGCGTGTTGCGCGGTTGCATAGGAACAATAGCGCCAGCGCGCAAAAATATAGCGCTGGAAATCATCGAAAATGGCGTGTCCGCTGTTTCACGGGATCCGCGCTTTCCCCGCGTTGAAGAAGAAGAGTTGGATTCGCTTGTCTACAGCGTCGACATCCTTTCTTCGCCCGAATCAATCGACGATCCCGGCGCTCTTGACATTGTGAAGTATGGCGTTATTGTGAGTTGCGGAAACAGACGGGGCTTGCTTCTGCCCAATCTTGACGGGATGGACTCTGTGGAGGAGCAAATTTCCATCGCTTTGCGAAAAGGCGGGATACAACCCTATGAGCCGTATACCCTTGAACGGTTTGAAGTTGAGCGCCACGCCTGATGCGGAAAGAGGCGCTTTTTTACGAAAAAAAAGGCGGCGCGGCGCGATGCCTCCTCTGCCCCCGCATGTGCGTGATCCATGAAGGGCGGACCGGTTTTTGTTCCACCCGCGTCAATTCGGGCGGAACGCTGTTCGCCGAAAACTATGGGCGCATATCCTCCATCGCCCTTGATCCGATAGAGAAAAAGCCGCTCAAGCGGTTTTTTCCAGGTTCCGACATCCTTTCAGTGGGCAGTTACGGTTGCAACATGACGTGCGCTTTTTGTCAGAATTTTTCCATCTCCCAGATGAAGCCCCGCACAGATTTTCTGCCTCCTGAAAAACTGCTCGAAGCCGCGCTGTCCATCCCCGAAAACCTCGGCGTGGCTTTCACCTACAACGAGCCATTCACCAGTGTGGAATACATTCTTGACGCCGCGCCCCTGCTCAGGAAGCGTGGCTTAAAGACCGTGCTGGTGACAAACGGCATGATTTTGGAAAAGCCGTTGGCAACTCTGTTGCCGCTGGTTGACGCCCTGAATATAGACCTCAAGGCGTTTTCGCGCGAATTCTACCAACGGCACGGCGGTTCGCTTGAGACGGTCAAGAAAACCATAGAAATATGCGCGAAGAGCGTCCATGTTGAGGCGACAACGCTGATTGTGCCTGGCGAAAATGACGGCGAAGAGGAAATGGATGAGCTTTCCGGCTGGCTCGCTTCGCTTCCATCCGTGTCCGGCGACATTCCCCTGCACATTACGCGGTTTTTTCCCCGGTTTAAGATGCGGGACAAACAGCCGCTACCGGTTGAAACAATTTTCTCGCTGGCGGAACGGGCGAAACAACGGTTACGGTACGTCTATGCGGGCAATGTGGACTGACGGTTGCGCGCGGCAAAGAAAAAACGGCGTCGTCAGGCGCCGTTTTTGTTGTGAGCCGCCGCCAAGCGTGTCTGCCGCTAGGCGATCAGCATTGAGAACACCATGACGAACAAGGCTACGGTTTCGCAGAGACCTATGACCAACATGTAGTTGCCGAATCCCTGACCGGTCTCACCGTAGGCGTCGCACGCCGCAGCCGAACAATTCCCTTGGGCAAGCGCCGATCCGCCTATGGCGAGACCCGCGAAAAGCCCGACGCCCAAAAGCTGAAACCCGTTGAGGCTTTGGCTTCCCAAAAGCGTCTGCATAAGAATAAAACCGTAAATCGTCTGGGTCAATGGCGCGCCTGCGAAAGCCACCAAAATAAACGGCACCGGCTTGTTTTGAATAAAACATTTTTTCCACGCCCCGATAGCAGCCATACCGGCGACGCCAGCTCCAGCAGCGGAACCAACAGCGGCGAGTCCAAGACAAGCCCCCACTCCAATTTGCCCAACTAATCCAGCATCCATTGTATGCTCCTTACCTATAGTTTTCTTGACAGGCTAAGTCTAAAATTAGACTTGCCCCTTTTCCTTCTGCTGAAGCGCAAAAGGTGTATATGAATAACCGGACCATTCCATGCCGAGGTGGTTGCCGGCGTATTCCAATAAATTAAGGCGAACGCCATGAACAATAACAGACAAAGCGTTCATCACTATGTTCAGCGAATGTCCAAAAGCGAGGATCAAACACGCGGCGAACAGTTTCAGGATAACACTCCCCACCGAACCGCTTAATCCCCCGCCAAGCGCCATTGAGTTGAAACTCTGCGCGATTGAGCTTCCCGCAAGCCCCACGGCGAAAAGCCTGATGTAGCTGATAATATCGGCGAAGCTGGACACCGCGTTGAGAAAC
This sequence comes from Treponema sp., assembly GCA_031254795.1. GTDB lineage: Bacteria > Spirochaetota > Spirochaetia > Treponematales > Breznakiellaceae > JAIRKH01. Next base: position 8,830 of record JAIRTS010000193.1, on the reverse strand, counting down.
GTCGGGAGGAAGTTCGCAAAACTTTTCCCGATATTTACGCCAAAATTTCCGCCGGTTTGATTCGCAAAGATGAAATACGCGAAAAGTCCGGAGCCGATTAAGTACACCGCAAATCCGGGCAACGCCACCTGCAACAGCATTGACAACACAAGGAAGTAAAGCCCAATCATCATCACAAGCCACCCGAGTTGCGCTACGGCGACCAGAGAGGGCAACAAGTTTTTGATATTTTTGATGTGCGCCCACACCAGTTGAATAATGGCCACCGTAAAACAAAGGAACTGTACGTTCCAGTAGGCGGTGTTTGCGGGCTGATCCGCAGGTATCTGGAGCAATGTCTTCAATACGCCGGGAAACGGGCTTAACGCAACCGAGGAATTGAACTGCGGAAGAACCAACGCCTTGAGAAAAGCCGGAAGACGCTCGTAATCAATCGCAAACCACGCGCCGTTCAACGCGCCCCACACAATAGTACAACACGACAACAGGGCGAACAGTTTAACCGCGTCAGGAAATTTTCCGCTTTTTTTCTTATAGCCGGCGCCCACGATCAACGTTATGCCAAGAAGAATGATCCCGTATGCGGCGTCTCCAAAGATCATGGCGAAGAACAGGCAGAAGAACAGCAGGTAGGAAAAACTGATGTCGTATTCACGATAGCCAGGCACGGTTCCCAGAAAGCTGAACAGGGGCTGGATAAGACGCACAAAGGCGTTGTTCCTCACGAGGGTGGGAGGCTTGTCCTCCTCTTTTGGATCGTCTATCAACAGCGCCCAGCCGTTTTCCGCGGCGGCCCGTTTCAGGGCGCCCACCGTTTCTTCAGGGGCGTATCCCGAAACGCGCGTTATGGCGACTTCGCCCGTTCCCATGTCTTCCACACCGGCGCGGGCGGTCTCAAATTCGATCTGTTCTTTCAAAAGCGCAAGTTCCGCCTTGATGGTTTCCTTCTTGTACGCGAGCTTTCCAAGCTGGACTTCAATGTCCTGCAACCGCGTTTTTATATCAAGCGCTTTGTCGTTCAGTTCGGAAAGGGAATATTCCGGCAGTACAAACGGCTGTTCTCCCTCAATTTCAGCGCCAATCGCGACGCCGTACACCGAGTTCTTGCCTTTGCCCAAGACGATGAAACGGATTTCATCGGTCAGCGCGGCGTACGCCTTGTCGGACAGTTCATACGGGATGATCTCAACGCCTGCGGCGGACAGTTCTTTCAACGCCGAAGGGGTGAAATTCCCCCATTTTTCAACGCGGCTTATCTCTTTTCCGTTCAGGATGAGGCGCTCCTGCAAGCTCTTGCGTTTATCAATCAGTTCAATCACATGAGCGGAGACATGCTCTCCCGCCGCCGGCGACCGGACGGCTTTCTTGTCAATCTTATAGTTCCCCAAAATGCCCAGCGCGCTCTCCGCCTTGTTTTTCCGGTCGATAAGTTTGGAGAGGTTGTCAGAAGATATCGTTTTTCTCTCAATGTGAAGCACGCCAACCTCGCGGAGTTTTTCGAGAGACGCCTCCCGCGTCGCGTCCAGCATAAAGATCGACGCTTTTTTCATAGGTACAATCATATCGCCTCCATGCCGCGTTTGGCTATCTTGCCACGGACGACCGCCGCTGTCTGTTGATCCCCGAGGTAAACCTGAATTTTTTTGATATGAACCTTTGTTTCAGGGATTTTTATTTTTTCAAAAAGGTTGACGCGTTGCGTCGTAACGCGCAACTCATGATCGAGCCGGTTTCGCTGATCTTCCAGCGTCTTGATTTCCAGGTCAAGGAGCAATGTCCGTTCCAGCCCTTCCACCGCCCTGTCAAGCCAGAGCGGCATATGGACGAGGTTATAAGCCTGCGTCTCAAAGTCCGCGCCCTGGAACAACGGTATCGACACGCCCGCAATATTTCCGACCGTCGTCTTGACTGCGGTAATTTTTACCATATCAGGCGTAAAAACGCCTTTTTCACCAAAGACGCCTATCCACACCTTGAACGACTCGTCAATCCTGCCCTTTTCCACCTTCAAATCCCGTATGCGATTCTCGGTGTTGCGGATTTCCGCCTGCAACTGTTGCTTTTTCAACATCAGGGTCGGCAGGTACCGTTGGTACATCTTGAGCGAATCTTTCTGTTTTTTCAACTCATTTTTCGTTAGTTTTATCTTTGCCATTCATCTCTCCCATAGGATAAGAAGTTATATAAGCGCCATATTCAATGTCTTTCACGATTTCGGTTTTAACCGTTATGGCTCTTGGCTTGTCGCTGCGCTCAATGACAATCCGCTTATTCTTTTCAAGAATATCGTCTATTACCTTTGCCACGCGATCCGGTCTTTTCACCACGCTGAAACGCAACAACATGCCGCCGACGCCGGACACTACCACAGTTCCGTACTTGAGCGCCTTCCCCGACAGCCCCTGATAACAGACCAACCCTTCAATTTTTTCTATCGGCATCTCGACCGTCACGCTGGAGAAAAAGCCCCTTCGCGCCACCAGCCGCTTGTTCGTAATGTAATACCTGGCGCTGTAATATTCAAAAATCAGCCACACAAAGTACAACCCCGCAAAAACAACATTCACTACAAATACGCCGATAAGGATGGGTTTGACACGCCGCAACACGTCCGCTCCAATATCAAATGATCGCGCCATAAAAAAGAAAAGCCACAGTACAAACGACACCATGAGCGCCAAAAAAGGACGCGCGAAAACAAACCAATGTGTCTCTGCTTTATAGATGAGAACTTCGCCTTTTCTGCGGTTTTTTTTCTTCATCACTTTCACAAAGGCCCCCTCAGCTTGAGCGCGGCATTTCGAATCATCCTTACTTTTTGGGCCAGAATTTTTCGATCAACTCGGTTCTTAGACCGGTTTCCTCAGGGTTGAAGCACTCGGCGAGAATTTCCCAGCCCAGGTCAAGCGCCCTCTCCAGGGGGATGTTGACAGACAGATCCATCATTTCCTTCTCAAATTTCGCGCCGTATTTGAGGAGCTTCTCGTCCCACGCGGTCATAATGAAGCCCATCGCCTTTTTCTCAAGGGTGTCCTTATAAGCGGAGTAGAGCTTGATCATGCCGTCCATAAGGGCGCGGTGATCGGCGCGGGTTTTGCCGTTGACCTGCTGTTTCAAACGGGAGAGGGAGCCGAACGGCTCAATGTGTCCATTTTTGAGGTAGTATTGGCCTTCGGTGATGTACCCCGTGTTGTCCGGCACCGGGTGGGTTACATCGTCGCCCGGCATGGTGGTGACGCCCAGCACGGTGATGGAGCCGGCTGTGGCGAAGTCAACCGCTTTTTCGTAACGGCTGGCGAGTTGGCTGTAGAGATCGCCCGGATACCCCCGGTTTGAAGGCACCTGCTCCTGAATGATGGAGATTTCTTTCATGGCGTCCGCGAAGTTCGTCATGTCGGTGAGCAGCACAAGCACTTGCTTGCCTTGGAGCGCGAACTGCTCCGCTATCGCCAGAGACATGTCCGGTATCATAAGGCATTCGACCGTGGGATCCGCGGCGGTGTGAACGAACATCACGGTTCTGGAAAGCGCTCCGCCGGATTCAAGGGTGTCCTTAAAGAACAGGTAGTCGTCGTATTTAAGCCCCATGCCGCCCAAGATGATCACGTCCACTTCGGCCTGCATGGCGATGCGGGCGAGCAACTCGTTGTACGGCTCGCCTGACACCGAGAATATCGGGAGCTTTTGAGACACGACCAAGGTGTTGAACAGATCGATCATCGGGATGCCTGTCCGAATCATGCGTCGCGGGATGATGCGTTCCGCCGGATTGACCGACGGCCCCCCTATAGGGATGAGATTCTCGTACAGCGCCGGCCCCTTGTCGCGGGGCGCGCCCGAACCTGAGAACACCCGCCCCAACAGGTTGTCGGAGAACGGCACCTGCATGGGATGTCCCAAAAAACGCACCGTGTCGCCTGTGGAAATGCCGCGCCCGCCCGCAAACACTTGCAGGGAGACGAGGTCGTCTTGCAACCGGTTCACTTCCGCCAGCGATACGCCGAAAACGGTGTCAACTTCCGCCAAGTCGCCGTAGCGTACGCCCTCAGCCCGGACGGTGATGACGCTTCCAGTAATTGATTCTATTTTGCTGTATACCTTTTTCACAGTTTCCTCCGTCCACTATGAGAGAATTTTCTCGGCGGCCTTGTCAATGCCGCGTGATTTTTCAGCGACCGTAGCTTCAATTTCTTTTTGCAAAGAAACAAATTTCTCGCCGTTCTCCTTTGATCCGTTGAAATCAAGGAATTTCTGGCGCAATTTGTTGAACCACGAGCGGGCTTCGCTCTTGTCTTCAAACACGAATTGAGACGCGAGTATTTTGAGCACGAGATTATAAGTATGCTTCTGCCTGTCCGGGCTGACCGCCGCGTCCACTTCGTCAAAGGAGTTTTGCTGGAAGTACACCGCGTCAAGAAAATCGCCCTTGAGATAAATGACATAATCGTCGAGGCTCGTGCCTTCCTCGCCCACGACTTTCATCATCTGCTCGACCTCGCTTCCGCGCCGCATGAAATTGTGTCCGTACTTCACCTTTTCTTCCGCTATGATGCCCTTGTACTTCGACCAGGAATCGAGCGGATGGATGGCCGGATATTTGCGGGCGTCCGAACGCTCGCGGGAAAGCCCGTGGAACGCGCCCACCACCTTGAGGGTGGCCTGCGTAACCGGCTCCTCAAAATTGCCGCCGGCCGGGCTGACCGTGCCGCCGATGGTGACCGATCCGATTGAGCCGTCTTTCAGCCTGACGATGCCGGCGCGTTCGTAAAAACTGGCTATGGTTGACTCCAGATACGCGGGGAAGGCTTCCTCACCCGGTATTTCTTCAAGGCGCCCCGACATTTCACGCATCGCCTGCGCCCAGCGGGAGGTGGAATCCGCGAGAAGGAGGACATTCAGCCCCATCTGCCTGTAGTACTCGGCGAGCGTAACCGCCGTGTACACGGACGCCTCGCGAGCCGCCACGGGCATTGAAGACGTGTTGCAGATGATGATGGTGCGCTCCATGAGGGAGCGTCCGGTTCTCGGGTCAGTGAGCTCAGGAAATTCCTTGAGGGTTTCCACGACTTCGCCCGCGCGTTCTCCGCAGGCCGCCAGAATCACGATGTCAACATCCGCGTGGCGGCTTGTTATCTGTTGCAGCACGGTCTTTCCCGCGCCGAACGGACCTGGAATGCAGTAGGTGCCGCCCCGCGCCACCGGAAAAAACGTGTCGATAAGCCTGACGCGGGTGACCATCGGCTCTTCGGGTTTAAGCCGCTCTTCATAACAGTCAATCGCCCGCTTGACAGGCCACCGGAACGACATGGCGACGGGGATCGTCTCCCCCTTTTCGTCTTTCAATTCCGCTATGGTGTCGCGCACTTTGTAAGACCCCGCCCCCTTAATGGAAGCGACGGTGTACGTTCCTTTGAGACCGAACGGCGCCATGACGCGGTGGGTGAACGCGCCTTCCGGCACGACGCCCAGGACGTCGCCGCGTTCCACCGTATCGCCGGCCTGGACAGCCGGGGTGAACGCCCATTCCTTGTCAAGGGGAAGCGCGTCAAGGTAGACGCCGCGCTCAAGAAAATAACCCGTCTGTTCCGCCAGCTGGGGAAGCGGGTTTTGGAGTCCGTCAAACACTTGCCCTAACAGTCCGGGCCCGACTTCAACCGCAAGCAGATCGCCGGTGTATTCTACGGAGTCTCCCACCGAAATACCCTTGGTAATCTCAAACACCTGAAGCTGGCTGATTCCGTTTCTGACGCGGATAACCTCGCTCTTAAGCCGCTTGTCTCCGGTTTTGACATAGCCGACTTCGTTCATGGAAACCGCGCCGTCAAATCTGACGCTTACCATATTGCCATTTACGGCGACTACTGTTCCTTTTGTTCCGATCACTTCAGATCTCCTCAGTTTTTAGCTTTTAGCTGCGCTGTCCATCAAGGATGGCGGCGTACAGCCTCTTGTATTCAGCAAACCCTTCTTCCGCTTTGAACAAAGCCTTGCGCTCCAGGAGGCGCAGTTTAAGAAGATAGGCGTAAACGGCGTTTTCGCCGAAATAGCTCAAGCCTTGCAGGGATTCAATGGCGTTCCAGCGGGCTTGATCCAAAAAAAGCTCGGCCTCCAGCGGCGATTCGATGCCGAACGCCGCCTTCGCCACAGCCGCCGCGTCCGCCGGATAGGCGGGCGGCTCAATGGCTCCGCCGTCCCGTTTGAGCTTGAGGCTCCGGTTCCGCGCGAGATTCAGGCGCAACGTCCGGTCCCAAACGCGCCACGCGTCAATGAACGCGGAGGAGGAAGCCGGATCGCCCTCTTGCGCGTCGGAGTCGAGCGTACAGAGATCAAGAAGGGGAGCATCGGATGATGACAGTTCCTTTTTGCAAAGATCAATAAAGGCTTGACTCGTCATGGGAAGCGGCGCGTTGTAGCTCAGGCTGGGAAGCTGGGGAATTAAATAATAGTAAGCCGACACGCTTATTGCCCTCCGGCTTTGACCGCCGTTTTAAGGATCGCCGCCAAATGGGGGTTGAGATACGCGCCAAGCAATTCCGCCACAGCGTCCGCCGAGAAATCGTAGTAGGCGGAGCCGTCTTTTTCGGCGATGCGGAAACCCGCGGAGAGGTTTCTGTCGGATTTGAGCTCAACGCCTTTCTTCAAGGCGCCCGCAAGTTTCCCGTCAAAAAAACCCTTGATTTTTTTGAGGTCTTGCTCGCCCACGATCACGGCGAGATCGTCGCTTCCTTTTGTCGCCCACGCTTTCAGAATGTCGGGCAACGCCGCTTTGAAGACGTCTTCTTTATAAGCCTCGGACGTTTCTTTTTTTACAATGGCGTCAAGGAGGCTCTGAATTTCTCCTTTGAACGCAAGCGTCAAATTGCGGGACGCCTGTTCAAGCGCCGCGGCGCCGGCTTTTTCCATCCGCCCGGCGTCCGCTTTCGCTCCGGCGATAATCTCGGCCGCTTCTTTTTTCGCGGCTTCCACAATGCGCCCGGCTTCGGCCTCGGCCTCGGCCTTCACTTTCGCCGCTTCTTCGGAAGCGGAAGCGATGCCGTCCTTTTTTATCTTATCGATTAATTCCTGAAGTTGTATATCCATAGTATCCTCTTTAACAAAAAACTAACCTATTGTAAGATTTTCTCTTCATTTGTGCAAGCCTTTTTAAGAAGAAAAATAAATTTTTTGCTGATATCCGGCGAATATTCGCCGGATACGCGCGACACCCCCTAAAATTCTCCGCACATTATTATGGAAGCCGGGCCGCGCCCGCCTCCGATTGACGCCAGGCGCCGCAAGCGCCCCAACAACCCCTTTCACAAGCGGGGCGCGCCCCGCAAGCCGCCGTTGTCCGCCAAACGCAAAAACGCGCCGCGGAGGGCTTGACATTCCGCCGCTTGTATAATTTTTCTGTACCATGTATAATATTCCTATGCTTCGAACAACGTCAGGCATACATACAGATCTCTCCCCGCAGGCGACAGGCGATTATGGGCGCTGCTTTGGCTTTGTCAAGCGCCCAATAGCGTAAATTTCCCCCTTTTCATCAAATTTATATCTCAAAACACTTCGGAGTTTTTAGACTTTAATCCAACGTCTTTAGGCTTCACTCCCAAATCTTTAGACTTCACTCTCAAGTCTTTAGGCTTCACTCCAACGTCTTTAGACTTCGCTCCCAAGTTTTTAGACTTCACCTCAAAGTCTTTAGACTTCACTCCAACGTCTTTAGACTTCACTCCCAAGTCTTTAGACTTCGCCCCCAAGTCTTTAGACTTCACTCCAACGTCTTTAGACTTCGCTCCAAAATCTTTAGACTTCGCTCCAACGTCTTTAGACCTTGCCTCAACGTCTTTAGCCTTCGCTCCCAAATCTTTAGGCTTCGCTCCAACGTCTTTAGACCTTGCCCCAAAATCTTTAGACCTTGCCTCAACGTCTTTAGACTTCGCTCCAAAATCTTTAGGCTTCGCTCCAACGTCTTTAGACCTTGCCTCAACGTCTTTAGACTTCAATCCCAAGTCTTTAGGCTTCGCCCCAATGTCTTTAGACTTTGCCCCCGCGTCTAAAGACTTCAACCTGAAATCTCTGGACAATAGGGCGTTTTGGAACAAAAACGCCTCATCTTTATCGCAAAAGGAGACATAATCCATGAGTCAACGATCAGACTGGCTCCCGGCGAGCCGGGAAGTCATTTTAGAGATGGCCCGCGACTGGCAGAGCGTCGCGGGAGCCAACGCGGCGGCGTGGGGCGTTCCCCGGTCCGCCTTGCGGAGCCTCGAAAGCCTGACGCAAGCCGCCGGCGCCGCCCTCGCCACCGCCAAAAACGAGGCCACCCGAACCCCTGTGGCGACCGCCCGCTGCAAAGAAGCCTTTGACACGCTCGCCGCCGCCACGCGGGACATGAAACGCCGGTATTTTCTCACCCCGCCGCTGGCGGATTCCGATTACATCGCGCTGGGACTCAAGCCCCGCGACACCACCCCCACAGCCGGCGGAAACCCCACGGCGCAGGTGACGATAGAAACCTACCTGGTGGGGCGGCATGAACTGGGCGTGAAAATCGCGTATGTCGCCGGAAGCCCCAACGATCCGGCCAACAAGGGCCGCCGGATGTGGTGCAGCGTGGTCGCGCCGGGGGAAGCCGCGCCCGTCCGCCCCGAAGACTTGCGCAAGTCGTTTTACACCATGCGGAAAAAAGACCTTATCCAATTCGGCTACGGCGACAGCGGAAAGACCGCTCATTTCGCCGTGCGGATAGAGAATAACGGCAAACAGGGGCCGTGGGGTCCGATGGTTTCGGCGTTGATACCCTGACGGGTAAAAACAGAAGAAGTTTTGAACGGCGACGCCACGC
>JAIRTS010000016.1 GCA_031254795.1 Treponema sp. | reverse complement strand
AAACGTGCCGTCCACATCAAGCACCTCGCGGGCGGCTTTGTTGCCGAAACTCGCGCATTCGCCAAACGATTTGTCGCGCAACCACGCGCCCAAAAAAGCGGCGCAAAAAGCGTCGCCCGCGCCGGTGGTCTCTCTGGGGATAACGGCAAGCGTGTCCTCGCGGTGAACCTTGCCGCCCGCGAACACCATCGCGCCCTTTGAGCCGAGTTTCACCGCAATAACCGGAAATAGATCATTGGCGAGCTTCTGGAAAAAGGCCTGCATTTTCAACGGGAGCGGATCCTTGTGCGCAAAAAGCCAATCCATGAATCCGATGGATCTTTCCTCCTCTTCACTTGAGTCCCCTTTAATACGCCGGTAAAACGCGCCCGCTTCTTCCTGATTCATAAAAAGCAGAAGCGGATACTCCTTGCAGTACCGCAGGATGTCCCCGGCGTACGTCTCGGTCATCTCAACCGATCCAACGTCAAGAGCGACCACAGTGCCATACTCGGCGGCAAGATCAAGGATGCGGTTCACCAAAGCGCCCCGATGTAGAATATAGCCGTCTATCACCACAATCCGCGCCCGCCTAATCGCGTCTTCCCTCACGTCGCCCGACTCAAAAAGCTCGGCTGTGGAAATGGACGCCACGACAACATTAGGCTCGCCTTCGCGTTGCAGGAAAATGCACGCGCCGGTCGGGCTCCGCCCTTTTATCAAGAAAAGCTGGACGCCCGCAGCCCGCATTTCCCGCTCAAAAACCTTCGCAAACTCATCATCTGGACCAACCGCGCCTATATATCCCGCGCGGATTCCAAGAAGAGCGGCGACCTTGGCGACATTCGCGGCTCCGCCGCCGGAAACTACGTTGCTGTTGGGAAACAGCTTGAGAATCTCCAGCAGTTTCTCATATTCGATATGGCGCGACTGAGCTATGCCGATATTTCTGAATTGCTCTTCGCTGGCTTTTACAAAAATATCGACAAGCGCGTTGCCGGCGCAGAGCATTTCCAGGTTTTTATCTACATCATCCATGTGTAATTCCGCCACGAAGCGCATCTACACCCTACTTGGGCAGCGCTAAAATCTTCTCCAGTTCCGGCAATTTCTTCAAATCTCCTTTCAAACCTTCAGCGCGAGTCTTATTCACATAGTCCTTACTCTGGAACGAATAGACAAACTTTGTATGAACATCGTACGTACCCGCCATAAGCGCGCATGCGTCCTCGGTCATTACGAGTTCTTCGTCGGTCGGAATGATGAAGACGGGAATCGTCGAAGAGTCCGCGGAGATGCGGGTCTCGGCGTTGCGAGTGTGGGCAAGGGCGTTCTTCGCCGAATCGTAGACAATGCCCAATCCCTCAAGCCCTTCAAGGAACTTCGCGCGCATGAAGCTGGCGAATTCGCCAACACCTGCGGTGAGCACCACCGCGTCCACACGGCCAAGAGTCGCCATATACGCGCCGATATACTTTTTCACGCGGTGCGCCTCCATATCTTGCGCCAGAGCCGCCCGCTTGTCGCCTTGTTCGACGGCCTTTTGTATGTCACGGCGGTCGTTGTACTTGCCGGTAATGCCCAAAAGACCAGACTTCTTGTTCAGAGCGCTCTCCATTTCCGCCGCGCTCATGCCGGTTTTCCTCATCACATAGAACGGCATAGCCATATCCGCATCGCCGGAACGGGTTCCCATCACCAGCCCTTCAAGCGGCGTGATGCCCATGCTCGTATCAAAAGAACAGCCGTCCTTAACCGCGCATACGGACGATCCGTTCCCGATGTGACAGATGATGAGGTTTGTCTCGGAAGGTTTCTTGCCAAGCAACACGGACGCCCGTTTCGCTGTGTACAGAAAACTCGTGCCGTGGAACCCGTATTTCCGTACGCCGTACTTTTCGTACCACTCATACGGCGTCGCATACATGAAAGAAAAAGCCGGCATGGTTTGATGCCACGCCGTATCCATAATCGCGCAATGCGGCGCGTCGGGCAACACCTTCCTCGCCGCCTCAATGCCCATGATATTCGCCGGGTTGTGAAGCGGACCCAAATCCCTCACCTCGTTAAACGCCTTCATCGCCGCGTCGTCAACGATCACGCTCTTGGTGAATTTATCGCCTCCATGCAACACCCGGTGTCCAACCGCCTTGATAACGCTCATGTCTTTAATGACCCCGCGTTCGGGATCGGTCAGCGACTTGATGATGAGATTCACCGCGTCGGTATGAGTGGGGCAGTTCTGATAGAGGGTGTACTCCTCCCTGCCCTTTGCCTTGTGCGTGATAAAAGACCCGTCAAACGTAACCTTCTCCACAACGCCCACAGCCAGCACATCCTTGGCCTCCCAATCGTACACTTGATACTTCGCCGATGACGAACCGCAATTCAATGTTAAAATAACCATACATTCTCCCCTCTAGTCATAAAACAGATATCTTCATTTTACTATGACACGCCAAATTATGTCTAGTACGAGTTCACCCTACGTGGAACCAATAAATGGCGATAACACAAGGCGCGATAGATACACGTGGGAAACATCAGTTCCGCCTTGTCATACCGGTTCGGGGACGTTTTGCCAACCCGAACAAGGGCTTTGCAAAGCAATGTCCTTGGCTACAAAAATGTGGGTGGAATGGAGCTAGGTCGGCGTCGGCAACGTAATTGCCGCGCCGACCTAGCGGAACGGAACCCCAGATGGCCGAATGCCCGGAGCATATACAGCCCTGTCACACGACGCGCTATCCGCGCGCCATTTCATTCATTATATTTACTTGCCAATTGTCCGCAGGCCGCTTTTATATTTCTTCCACGCGACACTCTTGTTTTTACTTCAATTCCATGATGCTCCAAATTATTCTTGAACCGCTCAATGTCCTTTCCGCTCGCGTTTTTGAAACCCCTCCGGTTTGTTTTATTATATTCCAGTAAATTTATCATCACATTTTCATGCCTAAACCACTCAACCAATTGTTTCACGTCGGCATATTTGTCGTTTATTCCGGGCGACAATAAATACGCGATCGTCAATTTCCGGTTATGCCTCCTTGAATAAGACAAGGCGCTTCTCACCGTCTCATTAATATCATCGCCCGTCATTCCCGGGATAATATAGTTCCGCGCCTTCTGGTTTGTCGCGTGCAATGACAATACCAATTGAATCTTTATATGCTCTTCCCTCAATCTTTTCAAGAATTTTATTGGCCCAACCGTTGAAATGGTTATACCGTCCGTGGGAAAATCCATTCCATTCCTGTCCCGCAGAATATGAATTGATTTTATTAAGGCGTCATAATTATATAATGGCTCCCCTATGCCCATAAATACAATTCTGTTTATAGGTTCTTCCAGAAAAACAATCTGTTGTACAATTTCAGAGGCGGTCAAATTCCTTATTAGCCCGTTTCCGCCCGATTCACAAAAAACGCATCGCACCGGACAGCCGACCTGGGCGCTTACGCAAGCGGTCACGCCGGTTTTCCTTTTTATGCAAACAGTTTCTATGCATTTACCATCGGACAATTCAAAGATATATTTTTTTGTATCCGCGCCTTCAATTATATCCTTCGTCCGTATCGCGTGATTTTTTTTACGGGAACTGTTTTTGTATAATAACGCGTACAGCGCTTTGGAGTCATGTTCCCCGATAACGCCATTAATTTCGCTGAAAGTAAACCCGAAAGGATCGTTGATAATATCAATAATTGACCCATTATTTCCATGAATGTTTTCCATACTTAACCTCCG
>JAIRTS010000204.1 GCA_031254795.1 Treponema sp. | reverse complement strand
CTCCCGCCCAATTTTGAATATGACGCGAAACATGTTTGGCGTGGAGATGACGAGCATGGAGCGTCATTAAAATCATCTGAATTGCTCGGCGAAAAACCTGGCTGTCAATTGGCAGGAACCAATATAAGGGGGCAAGCGCCTTTTTTGTAAAGGAAAATTTGACAAAAAAATTGTTTGTGAATCCAGCGGCGGCGGAAAAATTATATAACCCTGCCCATTGGCCGACAACGCGGTATATAAGCGGGCATCCATCGAAGAAATATATCGGCAAATAAATTCGCCGCCATCCATAGCGGTTGCCAGCGGAAAAGAATTCCTGGTTTTGACGCGACGCCACCGCTCTTAAAGACGTGAAGAACAGCGTTTTGACTCGCAGTGCGGGCGAGCGAAGCTACCCGTTCTTCTTTCCGCTTATATCGTCAACGCGTACTTGCCATACGCCCGTGATCGACAGGGAGCGCTCTATGGCCTTGTCAAAAGCCGCCATGTTTCCCGGCGTGTAGCGTTTGCAAATGAGTTCCAGCGCGTGGATTTTTTCGTCCGCATCCAGCACTTCTTCCGCGACACCCGACGCGATGGCACTTTCGTAATGCAGGGTGAACGTCCCTTTCGGCGCCGCCACCGCGCTTACAAAAGAGAGGCAGACCTTCGGACGCGCCCTTATGTTGCTGATTTTTTTCCCTTCCAGCGCGCAATGGAAATAGATGCAATCGCCGTCCCGTACCGGGGACAGAGGGACGCAATAGGGCGTCCCGTCTTCATTTATTGTGGCAAGCGTGGCGAAAGCCGCCTTGTCAATCACCTGTCTGGCAAAATCGCCGTCCATTTCCCGATCTTTTCTCCGCATAAACTCTCCAAAACAGTATGGGAAAATGGGAGCGTCCCATTCCCCTTTTTCTAATTTCTCTAAACCATATCAAGGTGAACAGACAAACGAGCGCGGGAGCATATCATATAACGGTTGGGTGGGCGAGAGGCTTGGCGGCTTCATAAACGGACGAACCGCAGGGTGGACGCCTGAACTTCGCGGCCGTCCGGCGTTTTCGCAGGATTCCCGGCGACGCTTCGCTCCTTTCCTTAACCAGCCCGCCACAATGCCACGCGGGGGGCGTCTATCCCAGCCTGTGCGCTTCTTCCTTGACGTTCAGAGTGTAATGTATTATAACATAAAGCATGATTATTGGAATAGACATCGGCAGCACCACCACTAAGGCGGTTTCCATAGAACAAGGAGCGGTGGTCAAGAAGATAAAGACCAAAGCCATTGACGCCGTAACCTCGGCGACAGGCGCTTTTGGAAAAATGCTCATAGAAAACGACATACAGATCGCGCAGATTGAGCGGATCATGATAACCGGCGCGGGAGCTGCCAAGATAAAGAGCGATCTCTTCGGCATTCCCACCAAACGGGTTGACGAAATTACCGCAATCGGCGTGGGAGGGATGTTCCTCTCTCAAAAGGATGCCATCGTCATCGCAAATATCGGCACCGGAACGGCTATTATTGAAGCGAAAAAAGGCTCGATTTCCCACATGGGCGGTTCCGGCGTGGGCGGCGGCGCCATTCTTGGGCTTGCCAAAAAGATGCTCGGCATCTCGCATTTCGACGCCATTATGGAGCTTGCGAAAAACGGCAGCCTGAGTCAGGTCGACCTTCTCCTCGAAGATATTACGGACACGGGCATCAGCTTTCTCAACAAAGAAGCCACTGCGTCAAACTTCGGGAAGACGCTTGATTCAGCCCGCCATGAAGACATTGCGCTTGGCATTCTCAACATGGTGTATCAGGTCATCGGCATGCTTTCGGTGTTCGCGGCAAAATCAAAGAACCTAGACCGCGTGATTGTTACGGGAAACGGCAGCGCCAACCCCATCGGTCAAAACGTCCTCGCAACTATCACCAGCATGTACAACATTCACTTTGAGTACCCGGCCGACGCGGTTTACGCGACCGCCGTTGGCGCCGCCATTGGCGCGGAGCTTGCGGATCCTCCGAACATTATCCTGTAGCTGGCGGTGTACGTCATGACGCCAGTTCTGCAAAAAGAAATCCTGCGGAAGTCCCTGCATTTCCTTATTGGGTTTAGTCCGCTTTTGGCGTCAATCGACCGGCGACTCGCCATTGCGCTCCTTGCTTTCGGCGTTGTTCTTTACACGGTCATGGAAATTCTGCGGCTCAAAGGCGTTCCTGTGCCGCTTGTTTCATTTATAACCGAACAGGCCATGCGCGAAAGGGAGCGGGGCTTCGTAAAGGGCCCGGCGACTCTTGGCGTGGGCGCCCTGGCGGCCATCTTGGCGTTCCCTCTGCCCATCGCAACGATCGCCATTTACGCGCTTGCTTTTGGGGACGGGTTTTCAAGCCTCGCCGGAAGGCTGTTTGGGCGCTTGCGCCCGCGGTTCCTGTTCGGAAAAAGCGTGGAAGGTTCCATTATCTGCTTCGCGGCGGTTTTTTTCGCCGCTTATCTTGCGTCCCGTTCCATGCGGATGAGTCTGTGCGCGGCAACCGCCGCGACCATTGCGGAAGCCCTCCCTCTTAAAGACTGGGACAACCTCGCCATTCCGCTTGCAACGGGCGCCGCGCTTTTTTTACAGCGCCTTTGGGGTTAATTGGTGGATTCGGCTCGCCTTGACAACGGCATGAACCGTTCGCTCATGTCACAGGCTGGAGCAGCTGTTTCTCATCCACATTCCACCCGCTTATTTCCAACCAAACGGCGTCGCTTTTAAGCCACTCGGAAATTTTTGCGGCGGCTTGAGAAACCTTCATTTTTTTGTTTTTGCCGTGAATGGCGCATTCCCAGACGACGCACACCCTCCAGTTCAACGCGTGAAGGTGATTCAGCGCGTCTCCGTCCCGCTTGCGGTTCCGATCAATTTTGGCGATCCAATATTCCTGGTTTGATTGCGGCAACCTAAAATTGGGGCATCCCGCGTGTCCATGCCAAAAGCATCCATGCACAAAAACCACGGCATGGTATCTGGGCAACGCCACATCAGGCCGGCCGGGAAGTTTTTTGTAATCTATCCGGTATCTATACCCACGCGCGAACAACGCTTTTCTTATCAAAATTTCTGGCATTGTGTTTTTGCTGTGAACAGCCGCCATGGTTTTTTTGCGCTGTTCAGGGGTAACCGTGTCCATGTCAGATGAATTTTCCCTCGGTCATACTGCCGCTCCCTAGAGCTATTTCCCCATAACTTGGGAAAACCTCTGTGTGTAAGGGTAATCTTTATAACGGAAAAATTCAAGAAGGCGCCTCTT
>JAIRTS010000161.1 GCA_031254795.1 Treponema sp. | reverse complement strand
CCGCGCATGCTAGTTCCATGCGTCCGCGCATGCTAGTTCCATGCGTCCGCGCATGCTAGTTCCATGCGTCCGCGCATGCTAGTTCCATGCGTCCGCGCATGCTAGTTCCATGCGTCCGCGCGGGATGGTTTGCGCGGCCCATCCACAAAGGGCGGGAAAGTTCATGTCGCGCGCTTCCCCGCCGCGCCGCAGGCTCCACGCGCGCCGTTTCTTTCCTCCGCGATCCGAGCCGCCGCAGGTTGGGAGCAGGCCAGCCGCTTATCCTTTAATACGGTACACGCCCTGATTCTCGCACACTATCGCGTCCTTTTGCAAACCGTCAAGGGCGCGGCGCAAATCCTGTTTTCGGGGCGCGGTTTGCGAGCCCGCGATTCGGCGCGACAAGTCCTCTATGGTGGAAGCGCCCTCCCGCGCAAGCGTTCGGACGACGCTCCCCCGAATCTGACGGAGCGAGCCTTCAAACTTGGATTGCTTTGTGTAATGGGCGCTTCTGCGGTTCGGATTTACGCGCAACTTCTTGAGACTCGCCCCATAATCCATGAGCGCCCAATACCAGAGGCGGGGGTTTTCTCTGGACTCCCCGTCAAGGGCGGCCTCAAGTATTGAGGCGATCTCTCGGTCGGCAATGACGGTTGGCGCCTGAGCCTCATAGAAAAAATGAATCGCCGCAGCGCGGATATTGGTCTCGATAAAGACAGACGGGTAATTGTAGGCGAAACAGGCTATGGCGCCGGACGTGTACGCGCCGATCCCGGGCAGAGAGCGGAGAATGTCCGGCGTTTCGGGAACACGCCCCCCGTAGTCCTCGGCGATGACGCAAGCGCAGTCTTTTAAGAAGCGGCAGCGTCTATTGTAGCCAAGCCCCACCCACGCGGAGAGGGCTTCTTCCAAAGAAGCGTTGCGCAGGGCTTCCGGCGATGGCCAGCGCGACATCCAGCGTTCAAAATACGGGATCACCCGCTCGGTCTGGGTCTGTTGCAACATAAATTCGGAGACCAGCACGCCCCACGGCGCCGGATTCTCGCGCCAGGGAAACGTTCTTCCGCATTGTCTGTAATGTGAATAAACCTCGGCTTTGAATTGGGCGAGCTTTTCCGCTTTGCTCTTTTCACAATCAACCGTCATAATTTCTCAAGGACATTCCGCGCCTTTCTTGCGAGGGCGTTGTTCTTCTGATCCGCAAGATCGCGGACTTCTTCGGTGAAAGCGGAGAATCTGTTGTTCAGCGTCATATCAAGGGCCGCCGATTTTTCCACAGCCGAGCCGGAGGCGAAGAATCGCCCTGCCAGGCTTTCGAGTTTGCCGCTCTTTGCCTTTGAAAGGATGCCCAAAAATCCGTTGTAAAGCGTGGTTCTGTGTTTTTTTTGAGCGTCGTCCATCGCGTCGATCACCTGCTGGATATAGGCGTCAGCGTTGTTATTCAGAAGCGCTTCGGCAGATGGAAGCCGCACGTAATCGGGGTTTTTCGGCTCGGAAAACAGCGCCTCAAGCGCGTTCATCGCCTCTCCATTGCCGATGGCGCCCAAAGCCCTGATCGACGCCTCCCGCACAATCCGCGCCTCGTCTTTTTCGGCCCGGTACTTGAGGTACGGAATCGCGGCGGACAGCTTCCGTTCGCCCGCAGCCTTCGCCGCGGCGGCCCGCGTGCGGAAGACCGGATCGCGGAAATTGCCGAGGATCGCCTCGTCAACCCGCTGTCCGGAAAACGGCGACAGAGCGGCGACCGCGGCGGAGCGCACCGTAGGCTCAGACGCGGACAACGCGCCAAGAATAGCGTCAAGCCCGGCGGCGTCCCCTATCTTGGCAAGCGCGTCCAGCGCCGCTATGCGCAATGAGGAGCTTTGCTCTGTGTCAGTCACAATATCGACGAGAAAAGGAACCGCTTTTTCTGATTTGGTTTCCCCCAGCGCGTTTAAAAGCGTCCCATTATTTCCGGCGCCCGGATCGCGGTTGGTGTAGAGATCGATAAGGAATTCCGCGATCTCATCGCCGCCGCCGCTGCCCGCGACGCTGCCCAAAGCGCGAATCGCCGGTCCCAAGGTATCAGAGGCCCCGTCGTCGACAACCTCTTTCAAAACCGAAGCCGCCCCGGGCGGTTTTATCTTCCCCAAATACTCCATAGCCGCGACGACCGCATCCTGCGGCTCGTCCGCGCGGTTTTCAATGATCGCAATCGCCCGTTCTCGCAGATCGCCTTTTTGCCTGCCCCCGAAAAAAGACAGCGCCCCGGCGACGATCTTCCTGTTTTGCGTGGTTTGGGCTATCCGCGCCAGTTCCGCGTCAAGATTGTCGTCCTCATACGAAGCGTCTTTCTTTAAACTTTCAATCAACGCCGCTATTTCGGTTTCCGTCCCGTAACGAATGACATCAAGCTGGTCTTGCGTCTCATCAGACCACGCGGCGGAGGCGATCCAAAAACACAATGAAACGACTGCTATTGGTTTCATGCTCACATCTCCCGTAGATTTATATAGAAAAAGCGAGCTTTAGATCGCTTTTTCGGAAAGCTTTTCCCAAAACGCGAATACAGTTCGCGAACTGCGTTCGTAAACGATGCTCGGGTTAGTTTCGGGAAAGGCTCATTATACAACATTTTCCGTATATTTTCTCAAAAAATCCGCCTTAAAAGCCGAAAATTTGCCTTCTTCAATAGCTGCGCGGGCGTCTTTCACCAAATTATGCAGAAAGTGGAGGTTGTGGTAGCTTGCCAGCATGGAACAGAGAATCTCCTGCGCCTTGAAAAGATGACGCAGGTACGAGCGGCTGTAGGCGCGGCAGACTTTGCAGCCGCATGATTCGTCAATGGGAGACTGGTCGAATTTGTTGTCGAGCTTTTTCAGGGAAACCGCGCCGTAGCGCGTGAAGACGTGTCCATTCCTGCCCACCCTGGTCGGGAAAACGCAGTCAAACATATCGACGCCGCTCTCAATCGCGGCCAGAATGTATTCAGGCGTCCCGATGCCCATGACGTAACGGGGCTTTTCCACAGGCAGCAGAGACGCGGTGAAGGCGAGATAGTCAAAGAAAACTTCCTTAGGCTCGCCCACCGAAAGCCCGCCTATGGCGACGCCGGGCGTGTCCGACGCGATTGTCAGCGCGGCGCTTCTTTCCCGCAGGTCTTTGTAGAAATTTCCCTGCACAATGCCGAACAATAATCCCGCGCGACCGCTCTCCCGCCGCAAAAGCCACTGCCGTTTCGCCCTCACAAGCCATTGCGCGGTTGTCTCTAGCGCGTTAACGGCGTCCCTGTATTCGACGCCCCAGGGGCTGCACACGTCAAGTTGCATCTGTATGTCGCTATTCAGGGCGGCTTGAATATCGACGATCCTTTCAGGCGTCAAGATATGGTAGGATCCGTCAATATGAGAGCGGAATTTCACGCCTTCGCTGGTTATCTTGCGAAACGGCGCGAGGGAAAACACCTGAAATCCGCCCGAATCGGTGAGTATGTTGCGTTCCCACCTCATAAATGCATGCAGACCGCCCGCCGCCTGTATCACTTCAGTTCCAGGACGGAGGTAGAGGTGGTACGTATTTGACAAAATAATTTCAAACCCTATTTCGAGGAGGTCTTCACGGGACATGGCTTTGACCGCCGCGTTTGTACCCACCGGCATAAACACCGGCGTCTTGACGGTTCCATGCGGCAGGATCATCTCGCCGGCGCGGGCTGATTTTTCAGTATGATGAATGGTAAAAAAGCCGCTCACGGCAAGAGATTATAGCATGGTTTTCCGGGTTTTGCAAGGAGCCGCC
>JAIRTS010000143.1 GCA_031254795.1 Treponema sp. | reverse complement strand
GCGGCTTTTTCGATGAGGCATGGAACCTTTTTGGCAATATTCTTCATGAGGCGCCGCAGTGTCTTTACAAACCGCCTATTTTTTTCTATACTGCATCCATGAAAATTGCATTAACAGGCATAAAAGCTACCGGCATCCTGCATATCGGCAACTATTTTGGGGCTATACAACCGGCTTTAAAATTGGCTGAAGAATACGACGCTCGTTATTTTATAGCGGATTATCACGCGCTCAACACCGTAAAAGACGCCAAGGAACTGTGGTTAAACACCATTGAGGTGGCGGCGGGCTGGCTTGCGTCTGGTCTTGATCCGGACAAAGTTGTTTTTTACCGGCAAAGTTCTGTTCCTGAAACATTTGAGCTTGCCACCATTTTAATGGCATTCACCAGCAAGGGGCTTATGAACCGCGCCCACGCCTATAAAGCGGCTGTTCAGGAAAACCTTGAAAAGAACGATGATCCTGACGCGGGAGTGAATATGGGGCTCTTCACGTATCCCGTGCTTATGGCCGCGGACATTTTACTGTTTGATTCCAGTGTGGTGCCGGTTGGACAAGATCAGTCCCAGCATGTGGAAATGGCGGCGGATATTGCTCAAGCCATTAATTTCAATTATAAGAAAGAACTGCTCAAAATACCGCGGGCGTTGATACAAGAGCGTGTCGCGGTGATACCCGGTCTTGACGGGCAGAAGATGAGCAAGAGTTATGGCAATACGATCCCGTTGTTTTCAAGTGAAAAGCAACTCCACAAACTCATCATGCGCATTGTCACCAACTCCCAAATGGTTGACGAGCCAAAAGACCCGGATTCCTCGCAAATTTACCAATTGTACAAGCTGTTTGCGGATGCTGAAGAGCAGGCTGCTCTGGCCGGGCGTTACCGTGCGGGTGGCATGGGCTGGGGCGAGGCTAAGGAAGAGCTTTTCCGCGTGGCGAATCGCAAGCTGACGCCGTTGCGCAACCAGTTTGAGGAAATCATGGCGGACACGGAAAAGCTTGAAGCCATTCTCGCCGAAGGCGCTGAAAAAGCCCGTGTCATAGCGAAAGAAACGATGAGAAGACTCAGGGACGCCATAGGCATTAAGTAGCGCCAGGCGCGCTGATCGCGGCCGATCACACAGATTGAAATCCGGACGCGGGAGCTGGAGATAGAGCTTGAGCGTGTCAAACGCTGGAACGGCGTTGAAGCCCGCTACATCCCGCTTACCGCGACGGGCGCCGTGAAGTCGGCGCTTTTACATAAAGCTAAGGACGCTTCCCCAATTGCCGCCCTTTAGGGGCGTTGCGGGAAAGCCGCCTGTTATAAAAAAGAGGTCGTTTTGAAAAGTTTAGCAAGGACAATAGGCGTTTTTACTGTGGTGATAGTGACAGTGGTCATCGTGTCCTCGGCGGGCGCAGTGTTGTTCCTTTTCAGCTTGATAGGGTTTAAGAAAAGCATGTCTTTCGCCATGTATAAAGTAGCGCAAATGTGGGCGAAACTGCTCATTGCTGTGACTGGTTGCAGATTGACGGTCAAAGGAAGGGAGCATATTCCAGATCGCGGCGGCGTATGCTTTGTAAGCAACCACGGAAGCATTTTTGACATCCTGCTTATCCTCGCTTATGCGGGCAGGCCGTTCGGCTTTATGGCAAAGAAAGAACTGATATGGTTGCCGCTCATCAATATGTGGATCGCTTTGCTGGGCGGTTTTTTTTTGGATAGAAAGAACCTCAGAAAAGCTTTGGGCACCATAAATAAGGGAGTCCAAAACATTCAAAAGGGCGGCGCGATGATCATTTTTCCGGAAGGCCGCCGGAGCAGGGGGCAAGGGTTGCTTCCGTTCAAAGCCGGGGCTTTCAAATTGGCGACCCAGTCCAACGCCGTCATTGTGCCGGTAGCCATTGCGGGCAGCTACGATATTTTTGAGAAAATGGGGCGCATCCAAACCGTGTCTGTGGGGCTTGTTTTCGCATCCCCGATTGCCGTCGCGGATATTCCCCGCGAAGATCGCAAGCAACATCTGGCGGATCGCGTACACGCCGTCATAGCTGACGCCTTGCCGCGAGATTTTTCGCAACGCGCGCCCTGATGCGGGGCGCGGCGATGGGCAGGCTTGCAAGCGATAAAACATGAGCGATCTATGGATACTTGAACTGATTGTTTTCCTTTTGCTGATCTTGTCTCTCATCAGACCGTTTTTCAATACATTAAAACCGGTTGGCGGACTGGACTGGTTTTATCCCATCAGTCTTGGCATTATGGTTTGCCTGTTTCCGGTGTATGGCTTTCGCCCTGAATGCGTCCCCCTGCTGATAGTCGTTGTTGTTGTGAATGCGACAGTTCTATTTAAGCGTATTGCGTCCCATCAACACAACGCCGTGCCGGGAAGTGTCTATAGTCGAAAGAAGGCATCCCGTCCTGTGGCCGCGATTGCAACGTTGACAATCACAACGGGAATAGCGGTCTATTTTTCGCCCGCGCTGGACACGGCTTTGACCGAGGATCGCGTACGGACGGTCTCGCTGGTTGACGAGCGGCGGCAAGCGCGTTTTTCGCTTAGGATATACGATGTGGAACAGTCTGAACCCACGGGGCTTATGCTGGTCGTCCCGCCACTCATTGATTCCTTTCATGCCGTTGACAAGATCTGCGCGGAAATCCGAACCGCCGGTTTTGTCGTAGTCGCTTTTTCACGGGAGAAGGCGGCGACGACGTTGAAAGAAAAATTCTCCTTGCTTGCGGCGTTGAAGAACGGTACGGTTTTGGAAAAAGCAAATCAGACAGGACGGCATTGGGAAAAAGAACGGTTATCCGACATTGAATTCATCTTTTCCAATATGGACGGCATTGCGCAAACCGGAAATAAAACACCTGTTTTCGCCGTTGGATACGGCGCGGGCGGTTCGGCGCTAATTTCGGCTGTTTCATCGGAGTCCTTTATCGCGGCGAATCCTTCGTTGAAAACGGTCGTCGCGATTGAGAGCCGCCTATGGTCGTCTTTTTACCATGAGGAAGAGTCCTTTGAAATCCCGGACGACATCCCGTGGTTCGCCGGAATGCGGCTCAAGGCGGTGGCATGGCTTAAAAGCTGGCGGCCTAAAAAAGTGAACCGGATCATGGACGCGCCGGTTATGCGAAAACCCGCGTTATTTTTGACTTCGGATGTCGTTCTCAGGGCGAAAGAGCGGGACGAAAGGTACATCGCCCTCTTGAATGCCCTGCGCGCAAACGGAGCGGATCCCGCGCTTCTGCTTGCGGGGCAGGGCATGAAGGCGCCGGATTATTTGGACTACCCTGCGGTTCAGCCGCTGTACTCGACCGCCTTTCTGGGCGCGGGGAAACATCTGAATGCGCGGCTGGCATGCGTCGTCAACACGGCGGCGGCCATCACCGGCTTTGCGTCGCTTTTCATGGATGAGAGCGTTCCGGACGAAGACGTTCCAAAAAGACAAGGCTTCAGAACCGGAATGGGCGAAAATGTATATGTTGAAAAAAATCGGGCTTGGAATTCGGCTGGTTTTATGGTATATTGAAAGCTATGATCACCAAGAAGTTGGACGCTTTTTTTAAGGATGTTCTTGCTATTGACGCGATAGAAGACGTTTCTCTGAACGGGTTGCAGGTTGACAACGATGGCGCCGATATAAAAAAAATCGCGTTTGCGACCGACGCCTGCATGGAGACCTTTAATCGCGCTGCGGTGGCAGGCGCGGGCATGCTTTTTGTCCATCATGGACTTTTTTGGGGAAAACCTTTGGCGCTGATCGGATCCCACCGCGCGCGGCTCAAATTTCTCCTTGATAAAAACATCGCCCTGTATGCCGCTCATCTCCCATTGGACAAGCACCCGCAATACGGGAACAACGCGGCGCTTGCGCGGAAACTCGGCGTTGTAAATCCCGAGCCATTCGGCTCGTATCATGGACACAAGATCGGCTGGAAGGGTAGGCTTGAGACGCCGCTCACCATTGAAGAACTGGTTTTACGTGTCAGCTTTATGGGAAGGGAGCCCTTGAGCGTTCTCCGTTTCGGCGCAAACCGCGTGTTGAATGTGGCGGTTGTGTCGGGAGACGCGCCGGAGTTTGTAAGCGAAGCCGTGGCGGAAGGCGTAGACCTTTTTGTAACAGGAGAAGCCTCGCATACATGGCATCATTTCGCCCTTGAATCTCGCATTAATGTGATTGCGGGCGGACACTACTCAACCGAGGTGTGGGGCGTTCGCGCCATGATGGATCTGTGCGCCGAGAAATTGGATATGGATGTCGAGTTTATTGACGTTCCGACAGGATTGTAAGCGATGGGGAGGAACTCATAGATGAAAAAACTATTGCCGTTTTCGCTGACGGCGTTCATCATACTGGCGGATCAGGCGGTCAAAACATTTATCGCCCAAAATTGGCGGTTGCCACCATCAGGCGGGGTCTTTATCAAAGATGTGTTCGGCAATGACCTCTTGTGGATCGTCCATGTGCGCAACAAAGCGATAGCGTTCAGTCTTGGGGAAGAGCTTTCCGACGCCGTGCGTCCGGTTTTATTTATTATTCTGCCTCTTGTGGCGCTGGGGGCTGTGATCTGGTACTACTTCAAGTCGTGTGACTTCACCCGCTCGCAGAGATGGGCTGTGGCTGGCATTGTGGGCGGCGGTTTGGGCAATCTCATTGACCGCGTCTTTCGTCCGGATGGCGTCGTTGACTTTATCAGCGTTAAATTTTTCGGCCTGTTCGGATTCGACCGCTGGCCAACGTTCAACATCGCGGACGCATGCGTCGTAGTGTGTTGCATCGTATTGTTGCTGTCCATCTTCACTGACAAGCGGGACATAAGAGCCAATCAGAAAGCGCGAAAGTCCTTGATGGAACAAAAGAAAGGAGGAATGCCGTGAACAAAAAACTGAATACGTTTTTTTTCGTCCTTGTCGCTACAGTGGTCAACCTTGTGATCACCATTGTTGTTTTTTTTGTGATGCTGGCGCTGTTTTTGAGGTTGATCGCCCCTCATATTTCTGAGAACGCGGTGACATGGGGGGCAATGCTGATTTTTATTCTGGCTATAGCGCTTGCTTTCATCATCTATCAGTTGATAATAAAGTTGTTCGCCTCTAAAGTGGACATGCAAAAATATTTTTACCCGATTTTTGCGCCGAAAAATCGTTTTAGAAAGAAGGGGTAATGAAACTATGAGCGCTGTTTGTTTGCATAACGGCGTCGTTATGACGGGTTTCGCCGCAATGGACCATTGCGCTGTGCTGGTTGAAGACGCCTGTATTGAGGATGTGTTTTCCGAAAAACGTTTTGAACAAAAACATTTCGGAAGCGATGTCAAAATTATTGATGTGCAGCGCGCCGTCATTGCGCCAGGTTTTATTGACACGCATATCCATGGATTCGGCGGCTACGGTACGGATGATCAAACCGCCGCCTCCATATTGGAGATGTCCCGCCTGCTCTGTCAGTACGGAGTCACCGCCTTCAACCCGACGCTCTACCCCATAGCAGGAGACGACATGGTGGACGCCGTGCGCCAAATCGCTTCGGCGATAGGCAAAGAAGACGGAGCGCGGATCATGGGGCTGCACCTTGAAGGCCCCTTCCTGTCGCCGGGCAAGCTGGGCGTACAAAAACCGGACACCCTGCGTCCGGTGGACATCCCTTTCATGGAGCGGCTCTGGGAAGCGTCCGGCGGACATATCGCCAACATGACCGTTGCGCCGGAAATTAAGGGCATGCGTGAGCTTGCCCTGTTCTGTATAAAAAAAGGCATTGCGCTTCAAGCGGGACATACCAACGCGGCGTATGACAACATGGTTGAAGGCATGCAGGCGGGCATCCTCCATTCGACGCATCTCTTCAACGCCATGAGCAAGTTGGAACACCGGAACCCGAATGCGGTCGGAGCCGTGCTTATCCACCCGGAAATGTCCTGTGAAATTATCGCGGACGGCTTCCATGTGCATCCCGATGTATTCAAGTTGCTCCAGCGGGACAAGCCGAACGACAAGATCGTGCTGGTTACGGACGGGATCAAGCCCACCGAACAAAAAGAGGGTCCGCTCTTCGCCAATGGCGAGGAAGTGGTTTTCCACGATGGAGCGTTTCATCGCAAAGCGGACGATGTTATCGCGGGGTCCGGGCTTACCATGATTCAGGGGATAAAAAACCTCGTGTCTTTCGGCTTCTCCCTTGAAGACGCCGTTAAAACAGCCACTTTTAATCCGGCTCAAGTGTTGCGTTACACCCGTAAGGGCGCGCTTATTCCGGGCTACGATGCGGACATCACCGTATTTGACAAGGATTTCAATATCAAAACCGTCCTTGTGGGCGGTTCGATTAAAAAGAATGAATTTTAAAGCGCGCCGCGTAGCCGTCGCGCAGTTGCGATAGCGGTGTTGGTTCGACATCTAGCGGCGCGGCAAGTTTTACAGGAATAACGCGGTCAACGGCTCAATGAACCGTTGGTTCGTTTGTATAGATAATAAGAATAGAGAGGTTGATATGAGACTTTTGGCGCTTAAAGACTACACCACCGCGTGTACATGGGCAGCCGGTTACATTGCCGGACGCATCAACGCTTTTGCCCCGTCAAAGGACAAGCCCTTTGTGTTGGGGCTTCCCACCGGATCAAGTCCGCTTGGAATCTACAAAGAGCTAATCGCCTTGAACAAGGCGGGAAAAGTGAGCTTTGCGGACGTTGTTACTTTTAACATGGACGAATATATTGGACTGCCGGACGATCATCCGCAGAGCTACCGCCGTTTTATGAAGGATAATCTGTTTGATCATATTGACATAAAACAGCAAAACATCCACATATTGAACGGAATGGCTCCGAATCTCCAAGAGGAATGCGCGTCCTACGAGGAGGCGATACGGACCGCTGGCGGCATTGAGCTTTTCTTGGGCGGCATGGGGGCGGATGGACACATCGCGTTCAATGAGCCGGGGTCTTCGCTCTGTTCCCGAACCCGCGTGAAGACGCTCAACAAGGACACGAAGTTGTCCAACGCCCGCTTTTTTGAAGGCGACGTCAACAAAGTGCCGTCCACCGCTTTGACCGTCGGAGTCGGCACCATCATGGACGCGCGGGAGGTTGTCATTATCGTGAGCGGCCATAACAAGGCGCGCGCCCTGCAAGCTGCGGTTGAAGGCGGTGTCAGCCAAATGTGGACGCTTTCCTGCCTCCAGATGCATCCGCGCGCCGTTATCGTATCCGACGAAGACGCGATGGACGAACTCAAAGTCGGTACGGCGAGGTATTTTAAGGACATTGAAGGACTGTGAAAAGACGGATTCTCGTTTACGGCGTTGTCAACGCGGTGCCTGCGCGGGCGTCGCGCGCAGGCGTTTACCGTCTCGCCATAGAGAGGGTGAAATAACGCAACGCTTTTTTAGCGGCGTCAAACGCGATGTCGTCAAGGGCGATTTCATGGGGCATAATGAAACGGACTTCGCGTGTTTCTTTTGTATCAAGAGTGAGATCGGAGAGGGTCAATTCCGGAGCGGAAACCGTGAAATAGAGATCGCATGTATGGTATAGAACGCCCTTATAGCGATACTCATTAGGAAAAGAAGCCATAAAGCGTACGTTTTCGCCCGGATCCCAGCCGATTTCTTCGACGCATTCCCGCCTGATCCCTTCAATAGCGCCTTCGCCCGGGTTCACAAAACCGCCGGGAAAGCCCAACTTATCCTTTCCCGGCTCTTTTCCCCTCACTTCAAACAACACGCCCGTCTTGGCGCTGATGATGCACCCCGTGGCCGTGGCGACGTTTTGAAAAAACACAAACGTACAGTCATCGCAAGAAAACCGTTGGCTCCCCGCGACCCGTACTTGCGATGAGCCGCAATGTGGACAATAGCGAAACATGTGTGTATTATAGAAAGAACAGCGGCATATTTCAAGCCAAACCTGAAAAACGGCGTAAATGGCGTCCAATGTTTCCCGTCAAGCTGGACATTTTTAATGGTTGCTATTATAATCGCTAGTATGCGTCGATTCTTATATAAATGGCGGCTAACGGGCTGACGGGCTACGCTATGACTATGATAGATTGCCGCAAGTGCCTCCATTTTAAGATAACGTGGGAACCCGCGTTTCCCCACGCCTGCCTCGTGTTCGGCGTAAAGTCAAGAAATTTCCCTTCTTTGGAGGTTTTTCAGGCGACCGGATTTCAGTGTCCTTCTTTTCAGGAAAAAGCGGGGAAAGATCGCGAAAAATGACTTCTGGCGTGGAGGCTTGATGGTAGCTTCAAAAAGCGGTTTTGAAAAGCGTCCGGCTTGGCCGCGATTCCCGCCAAACAGGGAGAAATTTCCCCGGTTTGTCAAAAAAAATTTAAATTCCGCTTGACTTTTTTTTTAAAGTCAAGTAGACTTTCATCTCATTATGAAACGGGAGTTTTTAGTTCATGCCAACAATTAATCAGTTAGTTCGTTTTGGACGGCAGCAAGTTTCCTCTAAGACGAAGTCGCCGGCGCTTCATTCATGTCCCCAGAAACGGGGCGTTTGCACCCGCGTCATGGTAACAACGCCTAAAAAGCCGAATTCCGCGCAACGAAAGGTCGCTCGTGTGCGCCTTTCTCATGGAACCGAAGTAACCGCCTATATTCCCGGTGAAGGACACAATTTGCAGGAACACTCGGTTGTTCTTGTGCGCGGAGGACGTGTCAAGGATTTGCCTGGCGTGCGCTATCATATTATCCGCGGCGCGAAAGACACCCTCGGCGTAGAGGGGCGTAAACGCGGCCGGTCGAAATACGGCGCGAAAAAGCCTAAGGCGTAAGGAAGCAGGGAAATGGGACGGAAAAAGAAGACTATTGATCGGGGAATTGCGCCTGATCCTAAATACAATAGCGTTGTTGTTGCAAAATTTGTCAATCGTATGATGTGGCAGGGCAAGCGCTCTGTGGGGCTTCGTATTATTGACGGTGCTTTTGATGAAATTCGTAAAAAAATGAACGAAGAGCCACTTGACATTTTTCTGAAAGCTGTGGATAATGTGAAACCGCGTCTTGAAGTGAAGTCTCGTAGAGTTGGCGGCGCGACGTATCAAGTTCCTATTGAAATTCGGGAGACTCGCAGGGAAGCCCTTGCGATGCGATGGATTATCAAGGCGGCCCGTTCGAGAAATGGACGTGGCATGGGCGAGCGTCTTGCCGCTGAGTTGATGGACGCCTTCAATAACACGGGAACTGCGATCAAAAAGCGCGACGATACATTTAAGATGGCAGAGGCTAACAAGGCTTTTGCCCATTATAAGTGGTGATTTTGCCAATCCAAACCGATCGTTATTGAAACGGCACAGGTGGAGCGGAGCTATCTCAGAAAGTTTCTGCCGCTTTTCTTGTCTTTTGTTTTCGATATACATTAGTGATTTGGCTGTGATAATTTATTGTTTTGCGAGTCTTTCCCGCGACTTTAGCGTTGGGAAAACAACCTTAGATTTAAATGGAAATGTGGGCTTTGCCCGCTTTTCCTAAAGCCTTTTTTAAAACTGGCCGAGTTTTGAAAAAGGCTCAATTATCAATCCGTTTTCTGGGATTGAAAGAATAAACAGTGCGTCCTGAAAAAGCAAAGGAGGATATGCATGGCAAAGAATCGGTTTAATAGAACAAAGATGCACATGAATGTCGGTACAATCGGGCATGTGGATCACGGGAAGACGACTCTCTCCGCGGCAATTACAATGTATTGCGCCAAGAAGTATGGTGATAAGTTGATGAAATTTGACGACATTGATAATGCGCCCGAGGAAAAAGAGCGCGGTATCACCATTAACACGAGGCACTTGGAATATCAATCGGAAAAACGCCACTATGCGCATATCGACTGTCCGGGTCACGCGGATTACATTAAGAATATGATCACGGGCGCGGCTCAGATGGACGGCGCCGTGTTGGTGGTCTCCGCCCCTGATTCGGTTATGCCCCAGACACGCGAGCATATTATTCTCGCTCGTCAAGTCGGCGTTCCCAACATCATTGTATTCCTGAATAAGGTTGACCTTGTTGATGATCCTGAGCTTCTTGAACTTGTTGAAGAAGAAATTAAGGATGTTCTGACGGACAACGGATTCCCGGGGGATGAAATTCCTATTATTAAAGGATCGGCGTTCCTTGCGATGACCGAGCTTCTTGAGGGCAGGGACAGCGACAGCACCAAGTGCGTTGAGGAATTGCTCACCGTTATGGATGAATACTTCCCCGATCCCATACGAGATGACGCGAAGCCCTTCCTGATGCCGATTGAAGATGTATTCACCATTTCCGGGCGTGGCACCGTTGTCACCGGCAAGGTTGAGCGAGGCGTTATCAATCTCAACGAAGACGTTGAGATTGTTGGCATCAGGCCCACCAAAAAGACCGTTGCGACCGGACTTGAGATGTTTAATAAATTGCTCGATTCCGCGCAGTCCGGCGACAATGTTGGTGTGCTTCTCCGTGGCATTGACAAGAAAGAAGTCGAGCGCGGGCAGGTGCTTGCGAAGCCCGGCACCATTACTCCGCACTGTAAATTCAAAGGGCAGATTGTATGTCTTTCCAAAGAGGAGGGCGGTCGTCACAGCCCGTTCTTTACGGGATATCGTCCGCAGTTCTACTTCCGCACCACGGATATTACCGGTACCGTAACGCTTCCCGGCGAAGCGAAGCCCGGCGAGAAGATGGTTATGCCTGGCGACAACACCGAAATTATCGGCGAGCTGATCCACCCCATAGCGATGGAGAAAAACCTTCGTTTCGCGATCCGCGAGGGTGGAAAAACTGTAGCATCCGGACAGGTTACTGAGATTCTCGAATAGTTGGACGCGTGTGAGCCTCTCGTCCGGCGCGTCCGGTGTAGGCGCGTTTTGGCGAGAGGTTCAAAAGTCTTGGAGGAATAATGATTAAGGAACGAATTCGCGTAAAATTGCGCGGTTTCGATGTGGAACTTATTGATCAAAGCGCGAGATCTATCGTACAGGCTGTTCAGAAGGCAGGAGCCAAAGTGACGGGGCCAATTCCGCTTCCGACGGGCATACAGAAAGTGACGGTTCTCCGTTCCCCTCATGTGAACAAAAAATCCCGCGAGCAGTTTGAAATGCGGACGCACAAGCGTTTGATTGATATAATTAACCCTTCCCCTGAAGTGATGGATGCGCTTATGAAATTGGAACTTCCTGCCGGTGTGGATGTTGGAATAAAGCAGTAACGGGTGTGAATTTTTACTCGGACATGGGTGAAAATCGCGCGTCGTTGGATGGAGTCAAGCATGTTAGGGCTTATGGCGAGAAAAGTGGGTATGACACAGATTTTTGATGATACAGGTGTTCTTGTTCCGGTGACGGTGTTGCGTATCGATCCAAATGTGGTCATTGCTCAGAAGAGTAAAGAAAAAGATGGGTATGACGCGGTTGTACTCGGTGTAGATGATGAGAAAAAAAAACTGGTGACAAAACCCTATGCGGGTCAATTTCCTGAGAATATAACGCCGAAAAAACACCTCAAAGAGGTGCGTGATTTTGAAAAAGAAGTGGCTGTCGGCGATTCGTTAGGCGTAGAGCTTTTTACGGGTTGCCGTTATGTAGATGTTACCGGCGTATCGAAAGGCAAGGGCTTTCAGGGCGTTATGAAACGGTGGGGGTTTGCAGGCGGACGCCATTCGCATGGTTCCAAGTTCCACCGTGAGCCCGGCTCGACGGGACAGTCGACCTATCCGGCCAGAACGTTCAAGAATGTAAAGTTGCCTGGTCGCATGGGACGTGAAAAGACAACAGTGTTGAGTCAGAAGGTGGTTAAGATTGACGCCGAAAAGCAGTTGCTGTTGATTCGCGGTGCCGTTCCCGGTGTCAAAAAGAGGCTGGTGCTTGTCAGAGCGGCAGTGAAGCGGTAAGCGCATCGAAATGAGGAAGCGATGAACAGAACGGTATATTCAATAGAAGGTAAGGAAATCCGGAGCATTGACTTGAATGATGCGGTTTTCGGGCTTCAGGTAAATGAAGACAGCATTTGGTATGCGATAAATAATGAGCTTGCCAATAAACGGCTTGGTTGCGCGAGTACTAAAGATCGTGGAGAGGTTCATGGATCAAACGCGAAGCCTTATAAGCAGAAAGGGACCGGACGAGCGCGGCGCGGCGACAAGAAGTCGCCTGTTTTAGTGGGCGGCGGCGTTGTTTTTGGACCAAAACCCAGAGACTATTCCTATGCGATGCCGAAGAAGGCGAAGCGGCTCGGTCTTAAAAGCATTTTGAGTTTGAAAGCCCAGTCGGATATGATAAAAATTGTGGAGGATTTTTCCATCGTGTCAGGAAAGACGAGAGATTTGGTTAGTATCCTCAAGAATTTTGCCGGGGGAGAGCGGACGGTGATTGTCCTGAAAGATGACGATCCGTTTGTGAAACGCGCTGCGGCGAATATACCGTGGCTTACGTATCTGTCATACAACAGGCTTAACGCCCACGATCTTTTTTATGCGCGTTCTGTCATCGCGCTTGAAACCGCAGTGAAGAATCTCAATGATTTTTATGGGCAAAAGGAGAGGGCTGAAGCATGATCGCATTTGAAAATATCCTTATTGAGCCTGTGCTTTCTGAAAAGGCGAACCTCTTGCGTGAAGAGGGAAAGTATGTGTTTAAGGTTGACATGCGCGCGAACAAGTTGCAAATAAAAGAGGCTGTCGCTAAATTGTTTAATGTTCACCCGCTCTCATGCAATGTCATGGTGGTGGGCGGCAAACCGAAACGGCAACGCGGCAGACCGGGCAGGACGGCGATGTGGAAAAAAGCGATTGTCCGCTTGTCTGCTGGTGAAAAAATCGGGTTGTTTGAAGGCGTGTAAGGCAGGCGGAGAAGAACTATGGGTATCAAGACATATAAACCTATAACTGCGGGGATGAGGCAGTTGATTGGGCTGGATTTTTCCGAACTCTCCCAGAATAACGCGCCTGAAAAATCGCTTACATCGGGGAAAAAGCGGCGGGCGGGAAGAGATTCTTTTGGGCGTATCAGCGTCAGGCACAAAGGCGGCGGGCATAAACGGTTGTACCGCGACATTGATTTCAAGCGGGATAAGATCGGCGTTCCCGGCAAGGTCGCCACTATTGAGTACGATCCGAACCGTAGCGCCAACATCGCCCTTATTAACTATAGGGATGGTGAAAAACGCTATATCATCGCGCCAAAAGGTTTGGCGGTCGGGGCTTCCATCCTAAGCGGACCCGGATCGCCCATTGCTGAAGGCAACGCCCTTCCGCTCGAAAATATTCCGTTGGGTTTTACGATTCACAATGTTGAGCTTACGCTTGGCAAGGGCGGCCAGATGGTTCGTTCTGCGGGCGCGGGCGCTCTTGTGGCCGCAAAAGAGGGGGACTACGTTACGATCAAATTGCCTTCCGGTGAGATGCGCATGGTGTTCAAGAAGTGTTACGCCACCATCGGCGCTGTCGGCAATGGCGACCATATGAACACCCAGCTTGGCAAAGCCGGACGCAAACGATGGCTTGGCATTCGTCCTACTGTCCGCGGCATGGCGATGAATCCGGTTGATCACCCGCACGGCGGCGGCGAGGGAAAGAGCAAGGGCATCCATCCGGTTACCCCGTGGGGGCAGCCGACTAAAGGCTATAAAACACGGAAAAAGCACAAGCCTTCATCACGGTTTATTGTAAGCCGCGGCAAGAAAAAGTAGGAGTAAAACGTGTCTAGGTCGATTAAGAAGGGTCCTTTTATTGAAAAGAGCCTTTATAAGAAAGTGTTGGAGATGAGCAAGGCCGGGAATAGGAAAATGATAAAGACCTACTCTCGTTGTTCTACGATCATCCCTGAAATGGTTGGCGGAACCATTTCCGTCTATAATGGCAAAGCGTGGATTCCGGTGTATATTACGGAAAACCTTGTCGGGCATAAGCTGGGCGAATTTGCTCCTACACGAATTTTTCGAGGACACGCGGGATCCGATAAAAAGGCTGGTAAGTAATGGGTAAACAGAAAAGAAAGCCGCTCAAGGGCGGGTACAGGGCGATCAGCAAGTATCTCATTGGCTCGCCTTATAAGCTCCGTCCGGTGGCCGATCTTATTAGGCGCAAGCCGTATCCCGAAGCTGTGTCCATTCTTGAGAACATGCCGCACAAGGGAGCGCGTCTTATCGGAAAAACGGTGAAATCCGCGACTTCGAACGCGCTCTTTCAGAATAAAAAACTTGAAGAAGAGATGCTGTATGTGAAGGAGATTCTTATTGACGAGGGGCCGCGCCTCAAAAGGGTGTGGTTTCGCGCGAGAGGAAGGGCGGATATGCTTTTGAAAAGAATGTGTCATATCACCGTGGTTGTTGACGAAATTGAAAAGGCGGGAAATTAATGGGACAGAAAGTTAATCCGATAGGATTGCGCATCGGCATCAATAAGACGTGGTCTTCGCGCTGGTACGTTGATCCGAAAGAATACGCCGGTGCCTTGCACGAGGATATTAAACTGCGCAAGTTGATCATGGACATGCCTGAAACGAAGGGCGCCGATATTGCGGAACTTGAGATCATCAGGCATCCGCAACGAATTACGATCACTATTCATACAGCTCGCCCTGGCGTCATCATCGGGGTGAAAGGCGCGAATATCGAAAAGATTGGCAACGATCTCCAGAAGCATGTCGCCAAAAAAATACAGATCAAGATAAAAGAAGTCCGCAATGCGGAAAACAACGCCCAGATTGTAGCCCATAATATAACCCGCCAGTTAGTGGCCCGATCCTCTTTCAGGAGAACCATGAAAAAAGCCATCAGCGACGCGATGAAGAAAGGCAACGCGCAGGGCGTTAAGGTGAGGCTTTCGGGCAGACTCGGTGGCGCGGAAATGTCCCGTACCGAGGAAGCGAAGGAAGGGCGTATTCCGCTTCACACCTTGCGGGCGGATATTGATTACGGTTTTGCCGAGGCTCATACCACCTTTGGTTCCATAGGAGTGAAGGTGTGGATTTACAATGGCATGAAATACGGCAAAGAGCAAAAAGAAGATGCAGGCGCGCTTGTAAAAACGGCAAAACGCAGAGAGCGCATTTCGCACAAGGAGAGGTAGATGCTGAGCCCTAAACGTATAAAATTCCGTAAGGTGCAGCGTGGCAGGATTCCAGGATCGGCCACTCGCGGCAACAGTGTGGCGTTTGGCGATTATGGTCTTGTCGCATTGGAACCGATGTGGATAACCAACAGGCAGATAGAAGCTGCGCGTATTGCGATGAACCGCCATATCAAACGCGGCGGCAAGCTGTGGATACGCATTTTTCCTGACAAGCCCTATACTAAAAAACCGGCTGAAACCCGTATGGGCAAAGGGAAAGGCGCTCCCGAATACTGGGTGGCGGTAGTTAAGCCAGGTACCGTTATGTTTGAACTTGGCGGTGTTGACAGGAACCTTGCCGAACGGGCGATGGATTTGGCGAGCGCGAAACTTCCGATAAAAACTAAGTTTGCGGTTCGCGCCGATTATGAATTGGGCGTGTGAGGCGTGTATGAAGAATTCTTTCAAAAATTTGACATTGCCCGAATTGAAGGCAAAATTGGACGAACTTAAAAAGAAATATATGGAATTTCGTTTCCAGATGGTGATAGGACATGTGGATAACCCGCTACAAAAGCGGATGTTTCGCCGGCAAATCGCGCGGCTTCATACCCTAATCCATCAACAGGAAAAGAAGGTGTAAGGAGCGGACCGTGGCGGAGCAGGAAATAAAAGCCAAGAGCGGCAAACGGGAGTTTACGGGGGTTGTAAAAAGCGACAAAATGGATAAAACCATTGTAATTGCCGTTGAAACAACTACATTGCATCCTCTGTACAAGAAATATGTAAAACGGACGAAGAAAGTGAAAGCCCATGATGAGAAAAACGAGGCGAAGATCGGCGATACTGTCCGTGTGGTAGAGTGCAGGCCCATCAGCAAAGAAAAATGCTGGCGTTTGGTTGAAATCGTAGAACGCGTCAAATAAGGAAGGGGAAACAAATGGTACAAGTCGAAACTTTCCTGAATGTGACGGACAACTCAGGCGCCAAACGGGCGCAGTGTATTAAAGTGCTTGGCGGTTCCAAACGGAAGTACGCTGGAATTGGCGATATTATTGTGATTGCGGTGAAAGATGCGTTGCCTACTTCCGTCATTAAGAAGGGATCGGTGGAAAAGGCGGTTGTGGTGCGGGTTCATAAAGAGTACCGCCGTCCTGACGGTACGTACATCAGGTTTGATGACAACGCATGTGTGATCATTGACGCGGCGCTGAACCCCAAAGGGAAGCGTATTTTTGGGCCTGTGGCAAGGGAATTGCGCGAAAGAAACTTTATGAAGATCGTCTCCCTTGCACCGGAAGTGCTGTGAGATCGGTAGGAGAAAGGTATGGCGGAAGTAGTACGGCATAAATTTAAGTTGAAAAAAGAAGATACCGTTGAAATTATGACCGGTAAGGACAAGGGAAAACGCGGACGTATACTCAAAATATTGCGCGATAAGGACCGAGTTGTGGTGGAAGGGTTAAACATCGTGAAGAAAGCGCGGAAACGACGCAATCAACAGGATAGAGGTGGTATCATTGAAATTGAGGCTCCTCTCCACAGCTCTAATGTACAGATCATCTGTAAAAAATGTGGGCCTACACGAATTGGCATAAAGATCGATGGAGATAAAAAAAGCCGTGTTTGCAAAAAATGTGGTGAGGCGTTGTAATGAGCGAAAAAAAAGAAACGAAAGCCGCATCAGCGGAAAAGAAAACAGAAGCGACAAAAGCTGTTTCGACTGAAGGCGGAGAAAAATACGAACCCCGTCTCAAGAAGATATATCGTGAGCGGATTGCGCCTGAGCTTTTCAAGGAATTTGAGTACAAATCGGTGATGCAAGTTCCCAAACTTGAAAAGATCATCGTAAGCATGGGCGTGGGCGAGGCGCTCCAGAATAAGAAATTGCTTGACGCGGCGATTGCGGATTTGAGCCTTATCACCGGACAGAAAGCTGTAAAAACCAAAGCGCGGAAGAGCATCGCCAACTTCAAAATTCGTACGGGGCAGGAAATTGGGGTCAAAGTGACTCTGCGCGGCGCGATGATGTACGAGTTTTTCGACAGGCTCGTCAATATAGCGTTGCCTCGTGTCAAAGACTTTCGCGGCGTGAATCAAAACGCTTTTGACGGTCACGGGAACTATTCGCTGGGTATCACCGAGCAGATTATCTTCCCTGAAATTGATTTTGATAAGATTGAGCGCGTAGCGGGGCTCAATATCGCTATTGTAACAACGGCGCGGACAGACGCTGAGGCGAAAGCCTTCCTTGCAAAGTTCGGCATGCCGTTCAGGAAGTAGGCGGAGGGTGTATGGCAAGAAAAGCTATGATTATAAAGGCGCTGAGAACGCCCAAGTATAAAACCAGAAAAGTAAACCGTTGCCGTATTTGCGGCAGGGCGCGCGGGTATCTCCGTAAATATGAGATGTGCCGTCTTTGCTTCCGTAAACTTGCGAGCGAAGGGCTTATTCCGGGCGTTACAAAATCGAGTTGGTAGGAGGGAAGCATGAGCATTTCTGATCCTGTGGCGGATATGTTGACCAAAATCCGCAATGCGGGAATGGCGACGCATGAAAAGGTAGATATCCCTTCCTCAAAGTTGAAACTTGAAATTGTCAAGATACTTAAGACGGAAGGTTATATAAGGAATTTCAAGAAGGCTACTGCGGCGGACAATGTAAGCGTCATCCGTATCTTCCTGAAATACGATGACGCGACTCATCCCATCATTCATGGGCTTGAAAAAGTGTCGAAACCCGGACGCCGCGTGTATACCGGTTATAAGGATATGCCTCGGGTTTACAACGGATATGGTACATTGATCGTGTCAACATCAATTGGAGTTACCACCGGGAAAAAAGCCGCCGAGAAAAAAGTGGGCGGAGAAATTATCTGTACCGTGTGGTAGGAGAGAGAGATGTCGCATATAGGCAAAATTCCGGTGAAAGTTCCGGCGGGCGTGAAAGTTTCCTTTAAAGATGATATTATGGTTGTTGAAGGTCCCAAGGGAAAACTGTCCCAAAAATACCACCCGGTGATCACGTTTGAGAACAAGGGCGATGAGATAGTTGTCCACCGCGTGAACGAGGAAAAGCAGACCAGGGCTTTTCACGGGTTGTATCGTAGTCTGTTGAACAACATGGTGACGGGCGTTTCCGTCGGGTTTTCCAAGGCGTTGATCGTTACGGGCGTCGGTTATAAGGTTGAGGCGCGGAATAACATCCTTGCTATGAATCTTGGGTATTCCAACACTATTTACGTATACGTACCTGACGGGCTTAGTGTCGCTGTGGAGCAGGGCGGCAAGCTCGTGATAAGCGGCGTCGACAAACAGGCTGTCGGCAAATTCGCCGCCGAGATTCGGAAGTTGCGTGTTCCTGAGCCGTATAAGGGGAAGGGCATCCGTTATGAGACTGAGCGTATCAAGCTCAAAGCCGGCAAGTCTGGCGTGAAATAGGATGAGGATAAAAATATGTTGAAGAAAATGCTTGATAAAGACCGGAAACGGCTCAAAAGAAAGATACATATACGGAAAACGCTTTCCGGTACGCCCGAAAGACCGCGTATGACCGTTACACGGAGCAACCGTTATTTATCCATTCAGGTGGTTGACGATACAAAAGGACGGACGCTTGCGTCCGCTTCGACTATGGAGAAAGAGTTGCGCGGCGTCAAGCCGACTAGGGAAGGTGGAGCGCAGATCGGCGAGATATTGGGAAAACGGCTCCTTGACAAAGGCATTACGAGTGTTGTTTTTGACAGGAATGGATATTTATACCACGGGGTCGTGAAGGCCATTGCGGACGGTGCGCGGAAAGCCGGCGTACAATTCTAGGGGGTAAAATGGAACACGCGAGAGAACGTTCCCATGAGGGCAAGGAACGGGACAGGGGGCAGGAAAAAGAAAAAGAGTTCCCCGTTTCCAAGTTGGTGAAGTTGAATAGAACGGCAAAGGTTGTGAAGGGCGGACGTAGATTCTCCTTTTCCGCGTTGACTGTTATCGGTGATAGAAAGGGCAGGGTCGGTTACGGTTTCGGAAAGGCGAATGATGTTTCCGAAGCGATCCGCAAGAGCGAAGAAAAAGCGCGGCATAATATTGTTACGTTGCCTATCAAAAACGGTACTATTCCCCATGAAGTGCATGGCGCGTTCAAGGCGTCATGCGTTGTACTGAAACCGGCGTGCTCCGGCACCGGCATTATCGCCGGCGGTCCGGTGCGGGCTGTCATGGAGGCGGGCGGTATTACTGATGTATTGAGCAAGTCTATCGGCGCGTCGAGTCAGTATAACGTGCTGAAGGCGACCTTTGACTGTATCAAACAGATGATGGACGCAAAAACTGTGGCGCGCAACCGCGGGAAATCCATTTTGGAGTTATGGGGGTAATATGGCACGGATTAAGATTCGGTTGACGCGCAGCGTCATCGGAACGCTTCCCAAGCAGAGGGCGACAGTACGTTCTCTTGGACTTCGGAAAATCGGTTCCGTGACGGAACAGGAAGACACTCCCGCCATTAAAGGGATGATAAGGGTTGTTTCTCATCTGGTAAGCGTAGAGGAAGTGAAATAATGCACGATTTTAATTTACACGCTCCTAAAGGCGCAAATAGAAAGAAACGCATCGTCGGAAGAGGCCAGGGTTCTGGCAGGGGTACAACAGCGGGCAAGGGCAACAAAGGGCAAAAGTCCCGTTCAGGTGGCAAGACCTATGTGGGTTTTGAAGGAGGTCAGATGCCTCTGTACCGCAGGCTTGCCCATAGAGGGTTTTCGAATCATCCGTTTAAGAAGGAATTCCAGACGGTAAATATTGACGAAATAGAGAAACGGTACGAGAACGGAGAAACCGTAAGTGTTGAAACTCTCAAAACAAAAGGACTTGTAAAAGGAAAATTGCCGGTAAAAGTGCTTGGAAACGGAGAGCTTACAAAGAAACTCATCCTTACGGTTAAGGCGTTTTCAAATTCCGCGAAAGAGAAGATTGAAAAAGCTGGTGGCACGGTTTTCGGCGCGGCAATTGCCGAATAAAAGGGAAGTTACATGGCTAATCCATTGGTTGGTATTTTCAGAGTCAAAGAGTTAAGGGAACGGGTTTTTTTTACGTTTATCATGCTGGTGGTGTTTCGCGTCGGGACAGTGCTTCCCGTGCCGGGGATCGACGTGCATGTTTTGAACGCATATTTCCAATCCCAGCAAAACTCTGGAAACGCTATTGTCGATTATCTTGATTTCTTTGCGGGTGGGGCGTTTTCAAACTTTTCGGTGTTTATGCTGGGTATTATGCCGTACATTTCCATGTCGATCATTATGCAACTTTTGCTTATTGTGTTTCCCAGTCTAAAGAAATTGTCCCAGGAAGAAGGCGGCAGGAAGAAGATACACATGTATCAGCGGTATGGCACGGTAGCGGTTTGTCTTATTCAATCATTTGCGGTAACCCAGTATGCGCAAAGCATATCACGTTATCCGAACATGGATCGCTTGTTGTTGATGGACTCGTTTGTACTTTTCTCCTTGTTGGCTATGCTGACGGTGACGGTCGGCACCCTGTTGCTGATGTGGATGGGCGAGCAGATAACCAAGCGGGGGATAGGCAACGGCATCTCGCTCCTGATCTTCGCCGGCATCGTGGCGCGGCTTCCTCACGCCCTGTGGCAGCTTGTCGCAACGGTTCGGAGTGGAAATCTTAATATCATCTTCGTGATAGTAGTGTTTGTGATGTTTGTCGCGGTGGTGGCGCTGGTGGTGTTTGAACAACAAGGACAGCGAAAGATTCCGGTAAACTACGCGAAGCGAGTTGTGGGGCGCAGGATGTATGGCGCTCAAAACACCTACATCCCGTTCAAGATCAACCCCTCTGGCGTGATTCCGGTGATCTTCGCTTCGTCCATTCTTACATTTCCTTTGCAAATCGCTTCCACTATTGGCGGAAACGTGCCGTGGCTCGCGGCTGTTTCGCGGGTTTTAGCGCCGCCCGGATTTTTGTATAATATCCTGTATGTGTTGTTGATCATCTTTTTCGCCTATTTTTATACACAGGTCAGTTTGAACCCGATAGAGATTGCTAAAAATATCAGGGAGAACGGCGGATCCATACCCGGCATCAGAGCGGAGCATATTGAGAAATATTTGACCAAAATCCTGAATCGCATTGTGTTGCCCGGATCTTTATACTTGGCGTTGATAGCGATTATTCCATCGCTGATACAGTGGGCGTTTAATTTCCCATCTTCAATTTCATATTTGATGGGCGGCACTTCCCTGCTGATCCTTGTCGGTGTTGATCTGGATACCATGAGCCAGGTTGAAAGTCTTTTAAAGATGCATAACCATGAAGGCTTGACAAAGCATGGCAAGCTGAGAGGACGGAATTTGTAGAATCGTCATAAATCTGAGGAAGCTGTCCCAAAAAACTGGGCTATAGAGCCTGTTTTGGAGCGTTCTCCTATTGACGAAACATATTAAATTGAGGATAATTGAAATTTAACGTGCGTTGCGTGCGTATGAATAAAGAGTTGAAAAGGGGAAATCAAGGATGAAAGTCCGAACAAGTGTAAAACCTATGTGCGATAAATGCAAGGTTATCAAACGGAACGGCATAGTCCGTATCATTTGTGAAAATCCAAAACATAAGCAAAAGCAGGGTTAGGAGTAAGTATGGCACGTATTGCGGGGGTTGACCTTCCTAACAAACATGTAAACATCGCTTTAACCTATATTTTTGGGATCGGGAGAGCAAGCGCTGATGAAATTTGCGCCAAAACAAAGATGGATCCAAATCGTAAGATAAATGATCTTTCCCAAGAAGAGTTGAACGAACTGAGACAGCTCATTGAGAGCGATTACAAAGTGGAAGGACGTTTGCGCACCGAGATTGCGTTGAACATTAAACGCCTCATGGATATTGGTTGTTATCGTGGTCTTCGCCATAGAAAAGGGTTGCCGTTGCGCGGCCAGCGGACGAGGACAAATGCCCGCACCCGTAAAGGCAAAAAGAAAACTGTCGCCGGAAAGAAGAAATAGGATGTAACAATACCACCGTATTAAGATTTTGTTGCTATCATGCTAAGAGAATTGCTAAAAATCAAAATGGTTGGAAGTTTTTGGAGGAAATGTGGCTAATACGAAGAAAAGAAAAGAAAAGAGATCAGTGTATGAAGGGAACGTATATATTCAGGCTACGTTCAACA
This sequence comes from Treponema sp., assembly GCA_031254795.1. Classification (GTDB taxonomy): domain Bacteria; phylum Spirochaetota; class Spirochaetia; order Treponematales; family Breznakiellaceae; genus JAIRKH01. The sequence continues at coordinate 7,617 of JAIRTS010000143.1, read as the reverse complement.
ATACTATTGTCACTATTACCGATCTTATGGGAAATACCGTTTCATGGGCGAGTTCCGGTCAGCTTAAATTCAATGGCGCTAAAAAGTCAACGCCTTTTGCCGCCCAAGCGGTAACCAGAACGGCTGCGGAAAAAGCGATGCAATCAGGGTTGCGGGAAGTTCATGTGTATGTGAAGGGTCCCGGGATGGGGCGTGAATCCGCTGTTCGTGAGTTAGGCGTTTTGGGGATTAAAGTAAAATCCATCAATGATGTCACTCCGATTCCCCACAACGGTTGCAGACCCCGTAAGACACGGCGTATATAAGGAGAAAGCATGGCGCGATATACAGGTCCTGTGTGCCGTTTATGCCGCACTGAGCAGAAAAAACTGATGCTCAAAGGCGACAGGTGCAAAAGTGATAAATGTCCGGTTAACAAAAAACGGGCTGCTCCTGGAAAAGATCCGAAAGCCCGGATGGGGAAACGTTCCGATTACGGCATTCAACTCCGCGAGAAACAGAAGCTCAAACGAATTTATGGGATGCAGGAGAAACAGTTCAAATTGTTCTTCGAGAGAGCGTTGCGTATGCCGGGGATTACCGGTGAAAATTTGTTTGCGCTTCTTGAATGCCGTCTTGACAGTGTGGTTTATCGATTGCGCTTTGCGGTGAGCCGGAGGCAGGCGCGGCAGCTTGTTCTGCACGGACATATTACGGTTAATGGGAAACGGGTGAATATTCCTTCTTATCTGGTGAAGCGTGAAGATGAAATTGCTATTGATGAAAAGAGCAAGGATCTTTCTCTTGTGAAAGACGCGCTGAAGGAATTTGGCAAATCAGGAGTAATGCCGTGGTTGCGACTTGACCCTGACGCGATGAAAGGCACATTCATGGCCGTTCCTCGTCGTAATGATATTATTGATCTGGCGGACATTAAAGAACAGATGATCGTTGAGTTGTATTCGAAATGAACCACCCGGCAGAATCGCAGAGCGGCAGGTTTTTCGTGGAAAAACCTGTTGTTCGATAGGGAATTTATCGTATTGAGGTCTGTTGTCCTGACATTGGCGACGTAGAAGATCACTTTAAGAAGTGAGGGTAACGGAAGCCAATGAAAGGACGTAGTCCTGAAGGCGGCTGGAGCGAGGGGATTGGCGTAAAGTCAAGCCTTTGTTGTGCATGTAAATATGCTCCCCTCCTAATAAGAAAATGCAGAAAAGGAGACTCAATGGCCCGCAAAAATCTTCTTCAGGGATTTAAACGTCCAAAGGGAATAGCTTTTGAGCATAGCGAATTGAACCAAAATTATGGTAAATTTACCGTATCTCCATTTGAATCTGGAATGGGTATGACTATGGGGAATACCTTGCGCCGGATACTTTTGTCTTCTATTCAAGGTTATGCTATTTCCGCTATTAAGATGACATCTTACAATAGCGATGGGACGGCTCACACTATTTCCAGCGAATTCGAGAATATACCGAATATTGTGGAGGATACGCTGGAAGTTATCAATAATTTAAAGAAGATTCGCTTGAAACTGTCTGAAGATCAGGACTCGACCACAGTCTTGTATGAATGGAAAGGTGCCCATGAAGTGAAAAGCGATGATTTTGTAAAACCCGGACTCGTTGAGGTGATGAGCGCCGGACAGCATGTGATGACATTGATGGATAATGCGTCGCTTGAATTTGAAATTCAGATAGACTTGGGGCGAGGGTATGTACCGTCCGAAGCGAATGAAGAAGCCATTGAAGAGATCGGGACAATTCCGTTGGACGCCATTTACTCGCCGGTAAAGAAGGTGAAGTATACGGTTGAACCGGTTCGTGTGGGGCAGCGGAGCGATTACGACAAGCTGACACTTGAAGTATGGACGGACGGAACTGTCACGCCGGATGACGCGGTGGCTGAAGCCGCGAAGATAGCGAAGGATCATTTCTCAGTGTTCATCAATTTTGATGAGGGTGGTTTGATCGCCGACAATACGCCGGATGAAAACGACAGTTTGTTGCGTTCCATTCTTGAGACAAAGATCGAAGAACTTGAGTTGTCGGTGCGTTCCTATAATTGTCTCAAAGGAGCGGATATTAAGACCATAGGTGAATTGATTCAAAAAACCGAAGACGACTTGAATAAGGCGCGTAACTTTGGGAAAAAGTCTTTGCAGGAAATTGTAGAAAAGCTAAAGGAATGGAACTTGAGTCTGGGGACAACCGATTTCAGCAATTTGAAACATGTGATAAAAACCACAGCAAAAAAGGAAGTGCAAGATGAAGCATAGAAGAGGATTCAATCCGCTTGCCCGCAGGGCTGCCCACCGGAAAGCCATGATTCGGAATATGATAACTTCTCTGTTTAGGTATGAACGTATTAGAACGACCAAGTCAAAGGCTCTGGAAGTGAGACGCTTTGCGGAGAAATTGATTACCAGAGGGAAGATTGATTCGGTGCATAATCGCCGTATCGCCTCAAGCCGTTTGTACGACGAGGCCGTGGTGGCGAAATTGTTTACCGACATTGGTCCGCGCATGAAAGACAGAAACGGCGGTTACACTCGTGTTCTGAAACTCGGCGAGCGCAACGGAGACGCGGCGGAAATAGTTCTCCTTGAACTGGTCGATTATAAGTTGGATACAGAGGAAACTTCTGACAAAAAAGCCAAAAAAGAAGAAAAAAAGGTCGCCAAGAAGGAAAAAGCTGACGCTAAATCTGGAGGCCGCGCGGAAAAAAAGGCTGGCAAGGCATAAAGGGGGCTGGGTATGTCAAAAGCGCATAGAGGAAAAGGTTTACAGGAATTGCCGAATCACGGAAGGGCGGAATGTCCGCTTTGCAAACGTACCGTAAAGGTTTTATACGAAGAAAAAGGCGAAAATGATACTAAAGTGAAAGTGTGCAAGATTTGTAAAGCCGCGATAAAACATGGCAAGAAAAAGTTAGCCGTTTCATAATCTGTATGAACGCATGAAAGCTGTTTCGAAACCTGTTTTGGAACAGCTTTCATGGATATGGATTTTTGATGACAAAATCACAGTGAATCAGTGAAAATCCGTGTAAAAAAATCTTTTTTGAAGCAGAGTAGGATTCGTTGGACTCTGTAAACAGTATTTGTTAAAAGGAGTTGTACATGACTTTAAAGAATGCCGCGTCGTTGCCGAATATTCCATGGGAAGAGAGAAAAAATGAGAGCGATGTCAGTCAAGATTCGCCGTTGTGGAGGTATTCCGGCAATCCGGTGATTCCACGTAATTTAACCGCCCATTCAAATAGCATTTTCAACAGCGCGGTTGTACCTTTTAAAAAAAGCGATGGCTCGCAGTTTGCAGGCGTGTTCCGCTGTGACGATACGGCGCGTCAAATGAACATCCACGCCGGCTTTAGCAATGACGGTTACAAATGGAAGATAGCCGATGAGCCGATAAATTTTATTAGACCAAATGATCCCGATTTTCCCACTTCTGATTATAAATATGATCCGCGAGTGGTGTTTGTAGAAGATCGTTACTATATTATCTGGTGCAACGGCTATCACGGCGCATGCATCGGCATGGGGTATACGTTTGATTTTGAGAAATTCTATCAGTTGGAAAACCCCCTTATGCAATATAACCGGAATGGCGTGCTTTTTCCCCGTAAAATAAACGGAAATTTCGCTTTGCTCAGCCGCCCAAGTGATTCCGGACATACGCCTTTTGGAGACATTGTGTATTCGGAGAGTCCTGACCTTACCTTTTGGGGCAAGCATCGACATGTTATGTCTCCCTCAGACGGTTGGCAGATCACCAAGATCGGCGCGGGGCCCGCTCCGATTGAAACGAGTGAAGGCTGGTTGCTTTTTTACCATGGCGTCTTAACGAGTTGCAATGGTTTTGTGTATGCGTTTAGCGCATGTTTGCTTGATCTTGACAAGCCGTGGAAGGTAATTGCCCGCCCGAAACCCTACCTCATCACACCGCAGAAACTTTACGAATGTGTGGGCGATGTGCCTAACGTCGCCTTCCCCTGTGCGGCTCTTGTTGATGGAGCCACTAACCGGATCGCCATATACTACGGTTGCGCGGATACGGTTACCGGATTGGTTTTCGGTAAGGTTGATGAGATCGTCGACTGGATTAAACAGAACGAGGGATAGGAAATATCACCGGCTTCGCTACGATATGCCGTTGTTGCCGGTGGCAGCCATGTTTGCGAGAGGATGACCGGGTAATTTCTTCAAGCACAGAGCGGCGTAGACCTCGCGGTGAGGGCGTTCCGTGTTATTTTATATGAAGCTATTCCAAAACCAGCGTGGACATGAATGTTCGTGTTTTGGAACAAGCTCTATGGTTGAAAAGAAATGAAAAATATAACCCTCACACAGTGGGCGAATGAACTGTCTCATGAATTACAGGGAAATATTCTGCCATTTTGGTTGAAATACGCGCGTGACACCGCAAGCGGAGGCTTTTACGGCAATTTGAACAACAACAATGCTGGCGACGCAAAATGTCCTCGTTCTGTTGTAATGGTGTCTCGTCACCTCTGGACGTACAGCGCCGCCGCGCGGTTTTTGAAGGAGCCTGCGTTGCTCGCCGGCGCGGATTATGCGTACGCCTATTTGCACAAAGCCTTTTTTGACAAGCGGCATGGGGGAATGTATTGGACTGCGGCTCAGGACGGCAGTCCGGTGGACGACCGGAAGCAGATTTACGGACAGGCGTTTGCGGTTTATGGGCTTTCCGAATTTGCCTCCGCTGTGGCTGAATTTCGCGGCAAGGATGTCGCGGAGACAATATTGGACGCTGCTCTCGCCATTTTCAACCTGCTGGAAACCCATGCGCGGGATCATCAACTCAAGGGCTACTGCGAAGCCTTGAGCGTAGAGTGGTCTGCCATTGCGGATACGAAACTGTCGCCTGTTGACATTGACTGCGACAAGTCAATGAATACGAATCTGCATGTCATGGAGGCGTGGACAAGTCTGTCGCGCGCCGTGAAATTCTTGCGTCCCCAATGCGTCGATTTGCATGACACGGTACGTTCTTCCCTGGAAAGTCTTATCACCGCGACATCCGAGCGTATTTTTGGAGCGGATTATCATCTCGATCTGTTTTTCACCAAAGACTGGTCGGTGATGACCGATGTCATCTCCTTTGGGCATGATATTGAGGCAAGCTGGTTACTTTGGGAGGCTGCTGAAGAGACCGGGAATAAACAGCTTTGCGAAAAAATCAAGTCGCTTGTAGTGAAAGTCGCGGATGTAACGCTTCTGGAAGGCTTCGACTCCACGAGCGGCTCTCTGGAAAATGAAATTCACGACAGAGCGAAAAACCCTCCATCTGGACGCCGCGACCGCACCCGCGTCTGGTGGTGCCAGGCTGAAGCTATGGTTGGATTTTTTAACGCCTACCAGCTTTCAAAAGACGAGAAATTTCTTGACGCTTCTTATCGTCAATGGTTGTGGATAAAAAGGTGGCAAAGGGATGCGCAAGCTGGCGAATGGTTCTGGGCAGTTTCTCCGCAAGGAACGCCGGATTATAGCAGGCCTAAGGGCGGCAATTGGAAGACGCCTTATCACAATGCGCGCAGTTGTATGGAGTTGTTGCGGCGTTTATCGGAGGTTCATATGATAAAATGGTTCGAGCGGAGGATTAATCAGCTTAAAGCTGAACACTACGCCTTGATTTCCCGAAAAAATATCCCCAACTACGCCGATGGATCGGGTTGCCCGGGAAATGGCGTCTTTACGCGATACAAGCACCCGGTTGTTACGGCGGATCATACGCCCCTTTTCTGGCGCTATGATTTTGATCCCAAAACAAACCCTTATCTGATGGAACGCATGGGGATCAACGCCGCTTTCAACGCCGGGGCGATAAAACTTGACGGACGGTACTGTCTGGTAGTGCGTGTTGAGGGAGCGGATCGCAAGAGCTTCTTCGCCGTTGCGGAAAGTCCCAATGGCGTCGACAACTTTGTGTTCCACGATTATCCTATTCTGCTTGATCAAGGCGTTGATCCTGATGTGAATGTTTACGATATGCGCTTGACCCGCCATGAAGATGGTTGGATCTACGGCATTTTCTGCTCGGAGCGAAAGGATCCTAACGCACCGAAGTGCGACGCTTCAAGCGCGACCGCCAGCGCGGGTATTGTCCGTACCAAGGATCTGAAAACGTGGCGGCGTCTGCCCGATCTTAAAACTACGTCTTTGCAACAACGGAACGTTGTGCTTCATCCTGAATTTGTGGACGGCAAATACCTGTTTTACACCCGTCCGCAGGATGGTTTTATTGAGACCGGTTCGGGCGGCGGGATTTGCATCGGTTTTTCAGAAATGATGGAGAACGCCGAGGTTAAAGAAGAAGTCATTCTTGACGAAAAAATATACCACACCATCAAAGAGGCGAAAAACGGCGTGGGTGCTGTTCCCATCAAGACGAACAAAGGATGGCTCCACATTGCGCATGGCGTACGCAGCACGGCCGCCGGACTTCGGTACGTAATTTATGCGTTTGTCACCGCCCTAGACAATCCTCGCAAGGTTATAGCGACTCCCGGTGGTTACCTGATTGCGCCTCAGGGTGAGGAACGGGTAGGAGACGTGTCCAATGTGGTTTTTACGAATGGCGCCATTGCGGATGAAAACGGACGGCTTTTGATCTACTACGCATCGTCCGACACCCGTTTGCATGTTGCGGAGACCAGCGTAGAGCGACTGCTGGATTACTGTTTCAATACACCCGTTGATCCGCTCACGTCGCAGGATTCGGTGAAGCAACGGATCGCGCTGATCAAGAAAAATTTGGGACGGAGACAAGAAGGAAGCGGGGTTTGAAAACGCCGGGCGTTCCGTCGGGTTCCGCTTCTCTCATGTTCAGCCGTTGCTTCGCCTCATCAAACCTTTAATTTCCTCTGGCGAAAGCGGACGGGACGCTCCTTCCACCAAGTTGCCGAGCGATACATTTCCAATACGAATCCGCCGCAACACCACAGGGTGCAGATGAAAGTAAGAAAAAACGCGGCGTATTTCTCGATTTTTCCCTTCTATTAACACCACCCGCATTGCTTTCCCGCCGATACGGGTAATTTTTTTCGCCTGATAGATCACACCTTCTATTATAACACCGCGCAGGAAATCGTCGGTGACCGTATCAGGAATGTGTCTCGACGCTTCTACGAGGTACTCTTTTTCGATGTTTGAAGAAGGGTGGCTGATTTTTGCGGCAAAATCCCCGTCATTGGTGAAGATGATAAGACCGGAGGAACGGTAGTCAAGCCGCCCGACATTGTAAAGCCGCGTTTCAATGCGCGTGGGAAGAAGGTCTTTTGCAAGCCGCCTGCCCTGGGGGTCCGACGAGCTGCAAATATATTCAGGCGGCTTGTTGAGAAGAAGATAGAGCAAGTTGGTCTGAATGGCAACCGGAACTCCGTCAAGGCAGACCGCGTCGCTCGCGTTGACTTTTGTTCCCAAAACGGAAATGGTTGTTCCATTCACGGAAACGCGCTCGTCTGTGATGAGCTTCTCCGCAGCCCTGCGGGAGGCGACTCCCGCATGGGCGAGGTAGGTTTGCAAGCGGATTGACGACATGCGGATAGTTTACTGTATTAGCCGCGCAGATGCAAGCATCCTGCCGATCATTGCCCTGTTTTTGTCGA